>JAJFHW010000034.1 GCA_021775385.1 Hyphomicrobiales bacterium
CAAACAAGGCATCAATATCATCTTGATTAGCAACACTATCTTCATCCATCAAAGATGGGCCATTGAGAAGAGCACCATCACCCTGACGGCTTTCCAATTCTTCAGCTGAAACACCAAGAAATTTATCAGGACCGCCCCAGATTTCGATCATTTTCAAAATTCGGGCTTCAATGAAGCAAAAAGTTTTAACAACCTTGGTTATTCGTTGACCGGTTAAATCCTGAAAATTACAAGCTTCAAAAATGCTAACCGTTTGTTCCTGTATTTCGCATGCAAGAGCTTGCTGAGATTCATCCTTGAGACTGGCTACAAGATTACCCGCATTTGTCTCAACAGTTTCAGCGGCATGTAGAATGTTATTTGTCGCTTCTTCTGTGCCTTTAACGATCATGCTTAATTCTTCAGCAGCACGAGCCATCTCATGGCCATCAGCGCCGCTTTCTTTAATCGTCAGGATTTGTGTTTTTGTATCATGAATGGCTTTGTAAATTTCGCCCATTTCATGTCTGAGTTGGTTTAGCTCTTCACGCTTTTCTTCAACTTCATCAGTGAGTAAGTTACTCACTTTTTCAGAACTTGCACCATCACTCTCTTTAAGGCTCACACCCTGAGATAATGATTTCTGCAGAACACTTAAGGCATCCATGATTTCTTTATGGCGCTTATCATTATTATCTTCTTCAAATGATTGTTCATCACCTGGTTCAATGTAGCGTTCAATGCGAAAAGCACGACTCATGAGGTAAAATCTCCCAAAACTTAGTAAGAGATTAACAATAGTCACAAGAATCCTAACAAGAAGTTCATTCGTGGTCAGATTCAGGGCACAAAAAGACATAAAAGGCCAAAAACTTGTCCAATTTCATAAAAAAGACTTAAACTATGGACTTTAGTTTCCGTTTTCCGTTGTTTTCAAACGGTCAACACGATGTTGAAGGTGCTCAACTCCTTCAGGACATGGCCCCCCATAGGCCCAGTCAAGAAGTTCAACAAAATGAACAACCGGTGTATCAGAATGATGAGACATCTGAGTAAGGCAGCCAAGATTTCCTGTGGCAACAATATCTGGTTTAACACGTTTGATATGTTCAGCTTTACGAGTGCCAAGTGACGTTGCGATCTCAGGCTGCAAGATATTATAGGTGCCAGCAGATCCACAACAAATATGCGGCTCATCCAGAGCCATGACGGTAAACCCAGCATTTTGCAAAAGTTCAAAAGGCTGATGGGTCAGTCGTTGTCCATGCATCATAGAGCATGGCATGTGCACAGCGATTTTAAGGTCAGTCCACTGTTCTGTTGTTCTCAGGTCATAATTAATAAGAAATTCGCTGATATCAAAAACTTTGTCTGTAAATTTTTTAACTTCCTCCGCAATACCTTTTTGTTTTGATAGTAGGTGATCATAGTCCTTCACGGATGTGCCGCAGCCAGAAGCATTCATGATGATACCGTCAATAGGGTCTTCTTCTTCAAGAGCCTGCCAAGCTTTAAAATTACGCATGGCGTGATCAACGGCTTCTTTTTCGCGTCCCATATGTTGATCCATAGCACCGCAACAACCCGCATTCTTAGAAATAACAACTTCGATGCCTTGGCGGGCCATCAATCGAATGCTCGCGTCATTTATCGCTGGGCGGATGACCTTTTGAGCACAACCTGTCATTAAAAGAACGCGTTTTAATTGAGGGCCTCTGGGCCGCGCTATGCCGCCACCTGTGAATTCAGCTGCTCGTTTAGCGCGTTTGGGTAAAAGTTCTAACATGGCGACAATTTCTTTAAAGCCCATCTTAGCAATGAGTGAACGAAAAGGGCGCGCCAAAGTGCCAAGAGTTAAAGAAAGAGATAATCTTTTCGGGTAGGGAAGTGTTTCACTTAAAAGACGTCGGATAAACCTTTGCTTGAATGGGCGGTGGCCTCTTGTTTCAATTTCTTTCCGAGCCAAATCAGAAAGATGCATATAATCAACCCCAGATGGGCAGGTCGTCATGCATGAAAGGCAAGTTAAGCAGCGGTCCATATGAGTTGTGAGAGATTGGTCCGGAGCAGCGCCCGTCTCTAGCATCTCTTTTATCATATAAATCCGACCACGAGGGCTGTCTCTCTCATCGCCTAAAACAACATAGCTTGAGCAGGTCGCAGTACAAAGGCCGCAATGAACGCAACGACGCAAGATATCATTAGCAAGCTGCGTATCAGGATTGCGAAGCTGACGTTTCGTAAATTCAGTTTTCATCGATTAAACCCCGTCATACATGCGGCCTGGATTGAGTACACCAGCTGGATCAAACATAGATTTCAAGCCTTTGGTCAGTTGCATATGCGCTGGGTCAAGGGGATGAAAAGGACTAACTGGTTGAGTGGCATCTTCACCAGGGTAAATCAAAGTGGCATGACCGCCTGCTTGAGCGATAATTCTGCGGATGTCACTACTTCCCATATCAGCAACGCCGCGTGTAGAAACCCATAACAAACCGCCACCCCAATCATAAGAAATTTGGCTGTCAACGAGTTTCTTAATTTGACGAGCAGATTGAAACGCCCGTTGCGGAGATGTTGAAACACGCCAAATTGCATCTTCTCGGTTTGTGAGAAAAACAAGCTGGCGCATATTTTGCCAAAACAATTTACTTTCAGGTTCATCAATATAAAAAAGTTCACCAAAAGCAGAGAGAAGCTCTCTAATTTTTTCACTACGATAGGCAAGTGATTTTGGTGTGTTTTCCAGTCGAATAGCTGTAACAGCCTTATCCTGAACGTAAGTCACACCATCAAGGCAAGGGAAAGCATGGTTCTTATTTAAATGCACAGCACCAGAAACTTCATAAGGTGTCGCAATGGCAGAACGTAAAGCCTCTAATGCAATATCTTCTTCAAGACCATAAAGAAACAAGGTGCATTCAGAAGGGGGGGTAGGCAAGAGTTTAATGGTCACCTCAGTCATTACAGCCAAAGTTCCCCAACTGTTGGCCATCAGTTTAGTGAGATCATAGCCGGCAACATTTTTCATAACACGGCCACCAGATGAAAAACTCTCACCGCGCCCATTTATGGCTTTAACACCAATAAGATGATCTCTCGCGCTCCCTTTTAACAGGCGGCGCGAACCAGAAAAATTTGTGGCAAATAAAGACCCTATCGTGCCATAGCCCGGTTCCGTATCAAAAAGTTTTGAAAAATCAAGATACTCAAAAGGGAGGTGTTGGTCATACCCTTTAAGCTCTCGTTCAATCTCAATGATCGGCGTGCCAGCACGCGCTGAAATAACTAATTCACTTGGTTCGTAAAGTGTAACTTCACTAAAACGGCGCATTGTAAGAGGAACATTCTTTTCAGAATATCGCCCAATCATACGTTTCGTTCCATGCCCTAAAATTTCAAGGGAAGTTCCCTTATCTTTGGCATCAAGGATCATCTCTTTCAAATCCCGATCCACAAGGGGCGTTAGCATGTCTTGCATTTTAAGCACTCTCTCCATCAGATGATGCGCTCTCATCTCGGCGAAAAGTCTCGGCAAGCTCAAGAGGGAAAACTTTATCTGGATTGAGCACCCAGTTAGGATCAAATAATAATTTCACACGCATTTGATTGATTAGATCCGCTTCAGAAAATTGCAAAGTCATTAAGTCTCTCTTTTCAAGGCCAACACCATGCTCACCGGTAATGCAACCACCGGCCATAACGCAAAGTTCCAAAATTTCGGCACCGCATTTTTCAACCCGTTGAAATTCTCCAGTACGATTGGCATCATAGAGAATAAGGGGGTGCAGGTTCCCGTCACCAGCATGAAAAATATTAGAAACTTGAAATTTATATGAGTTGCAAATTTCCGCAATTTTAGAAAGAACGTGCGAAAGTTTTGATAAAGGGATAACCCCATCCATACATAAATATTCAGAAATGCGCCCAATAGCACCAAATGCAGATTTACGACCTAGCCAGATGGCTTCAGCTTCCTCTGCTGTACCCGCTATGCGCTTATGAACAGGGTTAAACCCACTGGCAATTCGTAAAATTTGTTGGAAAGAGGCGTCAATCTCCTCATCAGATCCCTCAAATTCAATAATTAAGAGCGCTTCGACATCAAGTGGATAGCCAGCACGCGCATGTTCTTCACATGCTTTAATGGCAGGTTTGTCCATAAATTCAATGGCCACTGGTAAATAGCCTTTCCCGATAATTGCAGCCACGCAATCACCAGCTTGTTCATGAGTTTCAAACCCAAGTAACAATGGGCGAGCACCTTCCGGCTTGGTCCGTAACATAACGGTTGCTTCCGTGACAATACCAAGTCCACCTTCAGACCCAACTATCAAGCTTAGAAAATCATAACCGGCCGGGTCGAAAAACGGGCCACCAAACTCAAGAATTTTCCCTTCGGCCGTTACAAGTTTAACCCCAAGAATATTGTGGGTCGTCACACCATATTTCAAACAATGCGCGCCACCAGAATTCATGGCAATATTCCCAGCTATCGTGCAAGACAGCTGACTGGAAGGGTCTGGTGCATAGAAAAAACCATCACGGTCAACAGCAGCGCTAATGGCAAGGTTGGTCACACCTGCTTGCACTTTGGCAGAGCGGTTCATCAAGTCGATATCAAGTATTTTATTCATACGAGAAACACAAACAACAATGGCGTTAGATAAAGGAATAGCCCCGCCGGCAAGAGACGTTCCCGCCCCCCGTGGGACCATAGGCACATCATATTTATGGGAAATTCTGGCAACAGCAGCCACGTCTTCGGTGCTTTCAGGCATGACAACCACAAAGGGTAGTACTTGAATAGCAGTGAGAGCGTCGGTTTCAAACGCCTGCAAACCAGCCTGATCCAAAACAATCTGATCTGGCTTTAAAACTTCAGATAGATCCCTGATCACAGATCGCGGGATGGCCGACTTAATTTTTTCCTGTAATTTACTAAATATACCCATTAAGGACCTTCTAATCACGCAAGATGAGGAAGCATAAGAAATTTAAGTGACGGTTTGTGTGTGACAAAAAGTCACCACGAGAGACCATCTTGAATGCAAAAGGACTTTCCCCAATAAAGAAATAATAAAGGTTAATAGAGGGGGGTGCAAACAATACCGGCAAATACTAACGAATATTCTGTCGCATAATAAAATCAATCAAAACATGCGGGATCGCGAATATTCGCGCAGCAAGAATGTACGGTTGTCAGCAATATAATACATTGAAAAATATGAAAAAAAGAAGGAATAGTAGCGACAAGAAGGGGCGAAGGCACAAGTTGCAAGTTTAGGGGGGGAAAAGAAAATAAATGAGACGAAGAACATCGAAGATGGAATTAATCAGGCCAAATTACTGAAATGCGAATAATGGTGCCCAAAAAGCAATTTTTAATTATATCCAAAATCATGTCATATTTTCTTCTTTAATTGTGAACATGACCAGTGTAAATAAATTGATATAAGGGAAGTTATAACTTCAGTACCTTATTTTTATCCTCTTTTAGACAGTAGAATAAATGGGGTAAGAATAAGCAATTAATAAGCTGCACTCTATTTACATTAAAAATAGGGAATAATTTATAGTAAGGGAAAAAACATGAGCAAATTTACCGCCCTCCTCGGCGCCGCAATTTTAGCGATTTCAGTTTCAGGAACAATGACAACATCGGTTCAGGCTGATGAAGCAAAACTAATCAAAAAAGGCTCAAAAGTCTTCAAAAAATGCAAAGCATGTCATGTGCCTGATGAAGCAAAAAACAAAGTTGGTCCTCATCTTGTAGGCATCATTGGTCGTAAAGCTGGTACAGCTGAAGGTTATGCATATTCAGACGCTGCAAAAGCAAAAGCAGCTGAAGGCCTTGTATGGGATGAAGCAAATCTTGCAGCTTTCCTAGAAAAGCCAAGAAAATTCTTAAAAGGCACAAAAATGGCTTTTGGTGGTCTTCGTAAAGAAAAAGACCGCAATGCAATCATTGCTTACTTCAAATCATTAGCACCGGCTAAAGAAGAAGCGCCAAAAGAAGAAGCTAAATAAGTTTTTTCACTTATACGAATTAAAAAAGAGGAGCCCCTGGTTCCTCTTTTTTTGTCTAAAACTATAGAAATAAAAAACAAACAATACGAAGAAGGAGTGCCGTCCATTAGGCGGCAGGACATGACGCCTTTGGCGTCCGGCGCCTAGCGCCGCACCTCGGAGGCCTGCCGCTTCAGCGGCAGAATAGCCGTGAGAGAGAACAGCGACGGTTGCTAGTGGGCAACCTGAAGGAAAATTAAAAAAAGAGTCTTCTCCCCCCCCTAATCATGCTCCGCAAATTTTTTATGAATCTGCCGAGTGATCATCCACATAGCAAAGATAACAAAGGGAACAGAAACAGCCGTGAGTAATGTCGGGCTGACGCCAAAGGTCAAGCCTGATTTATAAAGACCCTCGGTCATATATTTTATCAGCCCCACGATGTAGTAACTCACAGCTGCAACAGAAAGCCCTTCAACTGTTTGCTGTAACCGCAGTTGCAAACGAGCCCGTTTATTCATAGATTCAAGCAAGTCACGATTTTGTTGCTCTAATTCAAATTGAATGCGTGTGCGCAACAATTCGGCCGTTCGCATTAGCTTGCGAGACAAATCAGCCTGTCTTTGTTCTACCATCGAACAGGTTGAAATCGCAGGCGAAAGCCGTCTGCGGAAAAAACTTGAAATCCGTCTGGCCCCATCCACCGGAGCTTCATGCATGGCCTGTAAACGAGACATAATAATATCATTATAGGCAACCGATGCACCAAACCGAAAGGATGTAGCCGCTGCTTGTGCCTCTAATTTTGCCGCTAAATCAGTGAGCTTATGAAGAAGCTGATGATTATCCTCAATGGTTTCAGCCGCTGCAATTTCTGCAGTTAATTGTGCTAGGCCATCTTGTGTAGCATTCACAACAGGAAGCGCTTTTTTAGCGATTGGCAAGCCAAGGAGAGCAAGCGTTCGATAAGTCTCTATCTCTAAAACCCGTTGAACAAGTGCACCAGCTCGAAATTGGCTCATACCATGATCTTCAATTATAAATCTGGTAAAGCCCATGGTATCAACCTGAAAGTCGGTGATGACACGGCTCTTGCCCCGGTCAGTGTTAATCATACAGAGGCTATATGGGTTGAAAATTTCTTCATAATCACTGACAGGATGAATGTCTTTTGTCACCTTCAGCTGAGTAGCGACAATTAATTTTCCTGGTGGGTGAAAGTCAAGTTCAGATAAAAGGCGCGCGCCATCGTCTCCACGAAAATCATCCCCTTCACTGTCTTCAATATCCCACCGGTAACTTGTGAATTCATTGTGTTGCTCCCAGCGAAAATTCCATTTTCCGATGGTCAAACTATGAAAATTTGCGGTCTCTGCTGGAGGGGCCATACCGTGAGTAAGAGCTAGTTGTTTGATGTTTTCTCTGTCAACATGAGCATCTTCTTTTGTGATCAAAAATGCCATTAAGAAAACGCGTCGTGGAACAGTCACTTTTTCAAACGGCCGCGCATGGAGTTCACCCAATATTTCAGCACGGCTTTCAAAAGCCTCAAATTGTTGATTTTGAGGAGTTGAGTGCATCTTTGCACTTTCTTGATTATCCATTTAACATATCCTGTATTCGGATTGGTTCCATGAAGAAACATCCAAGACGTTTGAGACTTAATATAGTTCTAAAAATTAAGTGTACGATACGTCGAAATAATGATTTTTAAAAATTATAATAGGGTCTAGACCCTAGTATTAACGAGAAATAATGAACAAATCATCTAGTAATATCGGACTTTTTGTCAGCTGTTTGGCAGATTTAACACGGCCAGAGGTCGGTTTTGCGGCTGTAAAACTTCTAGAGCAATCAGGGTGTAAAGTTACTATCCCTCAACAAACCTGTTGTGGACAGCCCGCTTACAATTCCGGCTGCAAAAAAGAAGCAAAAGAGATCGCAAAAGTCACAATAGATGCCTTTAGAACTTGCGAAGCTGTGGTGGTGCCCTCAGCATCTTGTGCTGGGATGCTAAAATATCATGTGAAAACTCTGTTCGAAGATCCGTCTAAAGAGAGCGAAAAGTGGCAGGAAGAGGCCCAAAAATTAAGTGAGCGCACTTTTGAACTAACTGATTTTCTTTATCATCAAAGAGACCTAAAGCAGGTCAATAAAGAATTTAGTGGCAAAATCGCTTATCATGAAAGTTGCTCAGCACGGCGAGAAATGAAAGTTACAGCGCCAATCAGTCTCTTAAACACGATAAAAGGGGCTGAAATCATAGAATTAGCTGGCAATGAAGAATGTTGTGGCTTCGGAGGATTGTTCTCTGTGAAATTCGACGAAATATCAAATGCGATGGTTGAAACTAAAGTAAATCATATAAAAGACGCCAATATAGACCTTTTAACTGGAGTGGATTTAGGCTGTTTAATGAATATCGGCGGTAAATTAGCTAAACAAGGCAATAAGCTTGAAGTTCGTCATATTGCTGAAGTTTTGGCCGATTAATCAGTTTGCAGGTGTCTAAATAGGAAAATCTTACGTTATTTAGGTCGTTACACACCCTAAACACTTGCTCCAAAGCAGCGGATCAGGTAGAACCGCGAGCAACCTAGGGTTTAGACCCCTTTTTAAGAAAATACCTCAGATATTCAAATGGCTAAGAAGCAAAAAACCTTTCGACCAAAGCCCCGCCTGCCCAAAGGCATGCGAGACATACGCGCAAACGAAATCAGCGCGATGAACAACATGTTGGCCAAACTCAAAGAGATCTATGAACTCTATGGTTTCGAAGCCTTAGAGACACCAGCATTTGAGTATTCTGACTGTTTAGGAAAATTCCTGCCAGATCAAGACAGACCAAACGCTGGGGTCTTCTCTTTTGAAGAAGATGAAGATGGAGATTGGGTCTCGCTACGGTACGATTTAACAGCCCCGCTGGCGAGGTTCGTCGCTGCCAATTATGATGGGTTGCCAAAACCGTTTCGCCGTTATCAAACGGGATCTGTTTGGCGCAATGAAAAACCAGGACCTGGCCGTTTTCGCCAATTCACTCAGTTTGACGCCGATAGCGTTGGTGCCGATAGTGTCGCAGCAGACGCAGAACTAGCAATGCTAGGCGCTGACAGTCTTGAGCATTTAGGACTAAAGCGCGGTGATTATCAAATCACCATGAACAACCGCAAAATTCTTGACGGCGTTTTAGAAAGCGCGGGTATTAACCCAAGCGCCGAAGAAAACGAAATACAACGCCTCACAGTACTACGGGCCATTGATAAGCTCGAACGTCTTGGCCAAGAAGGTGTGCAGCTCCTCTTAGGCGATGGACGCAAAGACGAGAGCGGTGACTTTACAAAAGGCGCTGGGCTTGAGCCAAAACAAATAGATCAAATTTTAGCGTATCTTGCTGCAAGTGCAGATGATCGCATGGATGTCCTTGGCAATTTAGAAAACTTGGTTGCTAGCAGTGTAATTGGCCAGGAAGGGCTTAAAGAACTCAGAGATATTGACGATCTGTTAAGCGCCGGCGGCTTTAAAGCTGATCGAGTGCGTTTTGATCCAACGATTGTGCGCGGTCTAGATTATTACACCGGCCCTGTGATGGAAGCTGAGCTCACCTTTGAGCATAAAAATGAAGACGGCCAGTTGGTTCGCTTCGGCTCATTAGGCGGCGGCGGCCGTTATGATGGACTGGTTGCCAGATTCAAAGGCGCAAAAGTGCCAGCCACAGGTTTCTCCATTGGCGTCTCACGTGCCTATGCTGCACTAGAGGCTCTTGGAAAATTAGAGCATCAAAAATTACAAAGCCCGGTTGTTGTCCTTGTGATGGATCAGGAAAACAAAGGCGAGTACCAGGCCATGGTGCAGAATTTGCGTGGGGGCGGTGTAAAGTCAGAACTATATTTAGGCACAGCCGGTATGCGCGCTCAGTTAAAATACGCTGACAAACGCGCAGCTTCCTTAGTTGTCATCCAGGGTGAAGATGAGAGATCAGAAGGCAAGGTAACGATTAAAGATATGGACGCAGGCGCTGAAAT
Organism: Hyphomicrobiales bacterium; assembly: GCA_021775385.1. Classification (GTDB taxonomy): domain Bacteria; phylum Pseudomonadota; class Alphaproteobacteria; order Rhizobiales; family HXMU1428-3; genus HXMU1428-3. Next base: position 10,011 of record JAJFHW010000034.1, read on the forward strand.
GTCGAAAGAAATCGAAGATAATAAAGAATGGCGCGAAGCACGTGTCGCACAAAAAACAGTAAGCAATGATGATTTGGTTGCAACAGTCAAAGAGATGCTTGAAGCCAGAGAAAAAGCTCTTAGGAATAATGAGGCAGGCTAACCCATGAATGATATGTCAGCAAGCGCGATCCCAGACCTAAACACAATGAAAAACCTTGAAGACAAGGTTTCAAAAACATTTGAAAAAGCTGGTTTCGAACATATTGATCCGGCCATCATGCAGCCAGCAGATGTCTACCTTCAACAAATTGGTGAAGCCATTCGCGGCAGGACTTATGTTTTTTCAGATATCAATGGTGATGAGTTATGTCTGCGACCAGATTTAACTGTACCGGCTGCTCGGGTTTATATTGAACGATGTGAAGAACACTCGGCTGAAAAAGCGCGTTTATATTATTCTGGGCCCACTTTCCGCTATCCATATGAGGAGCCAGCTGCTTCAGAAGAAGAGGGCGAACAAGCTGCTCCGGCTCATGGTAACACAAGAGAGTTTCGCCAGGCTGGAATTGAAATTTTCGGCAAGGAAGAAAAAGAAAAAGCTGAGGCCGAAGTTTTAAAACTCACGCTTGATGCATTAAAAGAAGTTGGAACAACTGATTTTAATATACGCATGGGAGATTTAGGGCTGTTTTTCGCCCTTCTAGATGCCATCGATATGCCAGACCGTTGGCGCAAAAGATTGGCCGAAAATTTTTGGCGTCATGAAGATTTCCAAAACATCTTAACGCAATTAAGCGAACCTCATAATTTAGAATATGAAAAAGAGCAGCGCAGCTTATTAAAAAAAATCACAAATGAATCTCAAAAAGAAGCCGAACTGCATGTCGGTGAATATTTAGCTACTAAAGCCATTCCGCTTATTGGTACGCGCACGCTGGAAGAAATCACAAATCAATTGATCATAAAAGCTGCCGACCTGACTTCAGAACCTCTTGAGCCAGAAAAAATAGATATTATTAAAAAGTATTTAGAGATTTCAGCACCACCTAAAGCAGTTGGTGCGCGTTTACAAGACTTAGCTGAAACAGCTGGCCTCGATCTTACAAAAGCTCTGGATCGTTATCAAAAACGCATAGAACTATTAGCAAGTGTAGATATCGATTTGGGGAATGCAGAGTTCACAGCTGAGTTTGGCCGCAAGTTTGAATATTACACAGGCTTCGTTTTCCAAATTGAAAAACATAATATGGGCCCTGAAGGGCACATCGCTGGTGGCGGTCGTTATGATCATCTTCTGCATAGTCTTGGGCTGCCAAAAAACATGCCAGCCATTGGCGCAGCTATAAACTTAGATCGCCTCGCAGCCTTAATTGATGGAGATGTGTTATGACTGAAACATTAACAATAGCCGTTCCCTCTAAAGGCCGCCTAATGGAAGAGACCTCAAATTTCTTCCGAGCCAGAGGGTTAAATCTTCAAAAAATTGGCCATGATCGTGGTTATCAGGGGGAAATTGAAGGTTATGATGATGTTGATATCGTTTATCTTTCAGCTTCAGAAATTGCGTATCAATTGAAAACCGGTCAGATCCACATGGGTGTTACTGGAGAAGATCTCGTTCGTGAAAATATTATAGGCGTTGATCAAAAAGTTGAATTTTTGAAAAAGCTTGGCTTTGGTTTTGCCGATGTAGTTGTTGCCGTGCCGGATTGTTGGTTGGATGTACGCACTATGGCTGACCTGGAAGAAATGGCGATGGAATTTCGTCGTCGTCATAAGCGTCGCTTAAAAGTGGCCACTAAATACATGAATTTAACCCGTCAGTTTTTTACTAAAAAAGCAGTTGCTGGTTACAGAATAGTTGAAAGCTTAGGCGCAACAGAAGGCACCCCAATGGGCGGCACCGCAGATCTGATAGTGGACATCACATCAACAGGTGAAACTCTTGAGGCCAATCATCTCCGTATTCTGGACGATGGGTTGATGTTGAAATCAGAAGCTAACTTAGTTGCTTCACGAGCCGCTGAATGGAGTGGAGGAGCTGCCGAAATCCGCTTAGATATCATGTCTAAACTGAATAGTGATCCGGTTTAAAGTTACTGCCCCCTAAATAACAATGACCACTCTTTATATAATCATCGTCTCTTTATAATCAGGAAAGAGCCTTGTAGTCATTCTATTGTGATAGGCAACTAAAGGGCGAGAGGCACGTGCAAGTTTTCGAAATGGCGTATCTATTTCCGGGATAAGCATATTCGCGGTGTAGCTAAATGTAGTGGCATCAATTTCTTTGGGCTCATCGCCACCAAAAAATGGTTGATCAGCCAGTAAAGTTTCAAGAGCTTTGATATCAACAGCAATCATGCTGTCGATCTCTTCCCAACTATGGCGCGACATGCCTTGTCCGTGAACCGTGCGGCGTATGTCTCTTTGTACAATCTTAAAAATCAATTTGCCAGGTAAACCCATTTTCCCAAAAAAGGCCTTTTGCATAATCGGCGCGTTATTGGGGTGAAGCCAGCGATAAGGAAACAACATAAAATATGTGTGGTTCTCAAGTCCTATTCGTAGCATGTGATGCTGGGCCAATTGAAGGTCTGTTAAGCCGCTTGCCAGCGGGTCACCAAATTTTTCTTTTAAAAGTTGAATGGCAAAATAACTATCCGGAATAACCTTGCCATCGATCTCAAGACAGGGCAGTTTCCCCTTTGGAGCTTTGCGTAAATCAGCATTCACCGGAGTGTAGTCAATATTTGCAAGTCGCAAGTAAGTCTCTAGCTTCAAAACAAAAGGGCTCGGGTCTGGTACACCAAAATGGGGACCAAATTTTTGTAAAACTATCATTGAGAAGTGCTCCATAAGGTGAGTGTCGTGCCAAAAGTTGAAGAAGAAATAAAAGGCTTATCATTGCCCAAAATAGATTATAATCATGGTGAATAAAATTGACAAAATAGTGAAGTCATAAAACAATCGCTATCAGTAATTAAAGTGGATAGCTTGTGATTAAATGACTTCTGACTAAATGGCTTCAGACTTAAAGTCAAAAAACATGTTGAGGGATTTAAAATGAAAAAGATAGTTCTATTCGCCATTATTTTGGCCGCTGGATTTTATATGGCATGGCCAGCTTACTCACTTTACCAAATCGCCGATGGTGTGAAGGTAAAGGATGAATCTAAATTGCAAAACAAAATTGCCTGGCAAAGTGTGCGCGCGTCACTTCGTGAGCCTGTGACCAAGCGAGTAAAAAAAGAAATTGGTAACCAAACAAAAAGTCAAGGCGTTGAAGGCGTTTTAATGGGCCAGCTAGCTGGTGAGTTCGCTCCACAATTGGTTGAAAAAATCTTGGATGCTTATGTAACTCCAAAAGGAATTATCATGCTAGCTAATCAAGGTGGCAACATTAACACGGCTGATTTAGGCATTGGTGGGTTGGTGCAAAACTTAAGTAAAAATAATGCAGGCAATAAGGATGACAATGGATCAGGCGGTCTATTAGGTGGCATTCTGGATAAGGCCAATGAGATTGCCGGTAAAATTCCAGGCGGTAAAGAGTTGGTTGGAAATGCGTTAGGCACTTATGGCAAAGATTTATCTAAGAATATTGAAAAAAACAGCGCTAAAAAATCAGGGTCTTCTGCGAAAACAAAATATGGCCTAAACAATATCAAGAGCATCACATTTAATGGGCCATTAAATTTCGAAGTAGGCTTAGCAAAATCACCAACAGCAAAAAAAGCAGATGTCATTGCCGGCATGAGCTTTGTTGATATGGATTGGAAACTAAGTAAAATAGTTCCAACGTTTTAATCTTTTAAGTAAAAGAAAATATCACAATAAATTCACCTGTCATAATATCGTGGCAGGTGAATTAAAATCTGAACTGTGCTATTGCCAGTGAGAAAATAATTTAAGAATTGTAAGAGCAAAAAGAGGATCCATCATGGCAACCATCGTGATCACAGGCGCTAATCGCGGTATCGGCTTAGAACTAGCCAAAATTTATAAAGAGCGCGGCGACACTGTTATAGCAGCTGTCCGCAAAAGCTCGGATGCATTGGATGCTCTAGATATTGATGTCCGCACAGACGTTGACGTGACAGATGATGACAAAGTTCTAAAGTTCAAAAGAGACCTTGGCGATATCACAGTTGATACGCTCATTAATAATTCAGGCATTCTTACATCTGAAGACATGCTAGACATGAACTATGACCAAATGCGCAGGCAGTTTGAAGTCAACACATTAGGGCCGTTACGTGTCACCCATCTTCTATCACAGCTAATGGTCAGGGGAAGCAAAGTTGGCATTATCAGCTCACGTGTCGGATCTATGGCAGATAATGGCGGTGGCGGAAATTATGGCTATCGCATCTCGAAAGCTGCTGTGAATATGGCAGGTAAAAATCTATCGATTGACCTTGAGCCACGTGGTATCGCTTTGTTTCTGCTTCATCCTGGTTATGTTGCGACAGAAATGGTGAATTTCGCAGGGCCAACACCACCAGATGTTTCGGCAAAAGGCCTTGTTGAGCGCATGGACACTCTAACAATTGAACAGACTGGGTCATTTTGGCATGCTGAAGGTTATGAGTTGCCTTGGTAAGGTTCTTAAGTCTCATCATCTTGCTATGAAAATAGAGGTATAAAATGCCTGAATATTTCTAGAAGTGCCTGATATTTTTAGAACTATCTGACAAGGTTTCCATGCAAATGACTAACCCTATGTTGAAGAGAGGAGCAAAGTTGAAAAATAAACGTCATTTTCGGCGCTCTCTTTGGGCAATAGCGGGGGGCACCGCTCTTCTATTGGGGCTTATAGGGATTCCATTGCCTCTTTTGCCAACAACCCCATTTTTATTGTTAGCAGCTTTCTGTTTTTCCCAAAGTTCGGAAAAATTACACAATTGGCTGATGACACATCCTAAATTAAGCCCGCCTATCAAAGATTGGCAGCGCCACGGTGCCATATCGTTCAAAGCTAAATTCATGGCGGCAATATCTATGGGCGCAGCTCTTTTAATAAGCTTTCTGTTAGGGGCTCCCTTATATATTATATTGACGCAAATCGTAGTTTTGCTCTGTGTCAGCGTTTTTTTATTTACTCGCCCATCTCCTCCTAAAAATTAATGATTTTTCTTAAGATTGTTAATGCAAATTAACTTTCACGACTCTGTGATCTGCTATGATGAAGTGATTCGAAAAAAATGAATATTAGAGCGTGTCACCTAAAAGTGGATACCGGTTTTAGGTTTTGCGGATGCAGTGTCGGTTGCCAGTGGGCAACTGAAGGCCCGTTAAAAAAATGGGCAACTGAAGCAAAAAATGGCACGCTTCAACTAAGATATTAAGCATGTTCCTTAATTTTTTTAAAGTGACATGCTCTGGCTGAGCAGATAATGAACCAACAAAAGTCAATATATCTATACCTGAAAGGCAAAACAGCCTGGAATATATGGGCTATTCGGTTGCTCCGTCGTAAGCAAAAGCTCATAAAGCTTGGCAAATGGCATATCACTACAGAATTTGATTTCGAAAAAAATTGCTATCAAACCAGAGGCTTAAACGATGTTTCGCAAGCCTGGTTAGATAGAGCGCTTGTTGATTTCTCAAATATAGAATTTATCTGTGGCGATACATGCACAAATAAAGCAAAAGCCAAACATCGCTTAGATGAAAAATACGCAAATGAGAAAAAAGTTCCCGTTCACGGGATTAATATTGATTTCAGAGACTTCATTTTCCCTGGCGACGTGCGGTTTGATCATGCGCAATTAAACGGAATTGCTCTTTTTAATAAAGCAGATTTTCATGCAACAGCTTGGTTCAGCAATGCTAAATTTGTAGAAGCAGTCCGGTTTGAAGATACGTTATTTAGGGCCTATGCAGGGTTTCATCAAACGGAGTTTGAAAGCTTTGCAACTTTTGAAAACAGCAAGTTTTTAAAATCTTCAAATTTTGAAGCCATCAGTGCAGCAAAAACATTTGCACTAACAGACGCTAAATTTATCAATCAAGTGCCAAGCTTCAAAGACGCGAGTTTCGAGCAAACACCTCGAATTACCAACGTAGAAGTGCTGCCAGCGCCAAGAAAAAGCTGCTTCAGTCCAAGCATTCGAAATGTTGTGAGAACAACGAAAAAAGAATCTAGGCGTCGTCGCAAATTTTTCTTTAACGATCTGGTATGGACCGAATGGGCCATGAACCGTGTTAAATATTCCATCAAGCAAGCGGTGAACTATCGCCGTAACCGTGATGATGAGATGAATTTTCGCTCATTACGAATTCTGGCCAAAGAGGCTGGTGATCAGCAAAGAGAGCGCGCATTTTTCGCTGGCGAAATAAGAGCGCGCCGGCATATGAAAGATAAGATCAAAGAATTTCCAACCGGGTTTTTGCGATATTGTTGGGGAACGGCTTATGAAATCAGCTCGAACTTTGGTCGCTCGCTCTCAAGGCCTGTGATTTGCTGGGTCGCTATTTTTTATGGCTTTAGCTATTTGTACCTTGCTAACTCACCAGCATTCATGGCGGGCAAATGCCAAAATGAACAAACACTAACAACCCTTGAAGCGGCAAAAACAATCTCATTGAACAATGCTCTGTTTTTCTTAAGTGAGGGCTATAGTGATAAAGTCGGGCGAGCGCATAGTTGTTTGGATAATTATGTCCAGATAGAGCATAAATATTTTCGCAAAACCAAAGCAGTTTCAAAAGATCAATCTAGATTATTCACAAACCTAGAAAATGATGATGAGATTATAACCGGAAGCCTGAGTGCATCTGAAGTAAAAGCTACAGAAAAACAAAATGTTACCTTCCTGGCTTGTCTGCAATTATTCTTACAGCTCTCCATGATGGGCATGTTCATCCTCGGCCTGCGCAACCATCTGAAAATGAAATAGCACGGTTTCGTTTCTTGCAGATGCTTTGTGGGCAACTGAAGCGCAAAGGAGCGCGCGGTTGCCGCGACGGTTGCTGGTGGGCAACCGAAGGAGCTTTAAAAGAACGGGCAATTGAAGCGCAACTAAATAGCGCGGTTGCTAGTGGGCAACTGAAGCGCAACTAAAAAAGCCTTCGTGCTTAAATATGCTCGAAGGCTTTTTTTATTCTAATTGTTAAATGTAAGTTCCAGAGTTTAAAGAGGTCTCATCTTTAATGTAGTTGAGAATCTACCCATCGATGCTGTAAATCGAGCACCCCGTAAACCAGCCCACTGCTGTCCTCAATAACCTCACCAAGACGGGTAAGAGCTGTGGCGTGGCCAGGTTTTAAATCGCAAACCACATCACCTTGATCAAATGTTAAATCAGCTTGAAATTTACGGGCAATATTTTGCATCACAAGGTTTTCACTGAGGCAATTCAGATATAGATGATGAATGTCACGGTTACGAGCTGAGCGAATAATGCGGCTAAGTAATTCAGAACCAACACCTTGCCCTCGATAGCTATCTTCAACAGTAAAAGCAGCTTCAGCGCAATCAAGTTTATTTGGAAAGCTTTTTAGCTCTCCTGTGCCACGTAAGTTACCACGAGGCCCAAAAAAGCCCCAAACACGGCAGTTACTATCAAGTGCATGTGAGGAGTATTCTTCAATAAATGTGTCAGAAACTTCAGCACCAAATCTAAGGTGCCTACTTTCTGGGCTAAGGCGCAATAGATGGTCGCGGAATTCTTCAAGTTCCACGTTCCAAAGCTTGCGAAAATGCCCCCCATTAAATGCAATAGATCCCATAGGAACCTCCAATTAGAAAACAATAAACTACAAATCATAAGTAAAAAACGAAGTTAGAAACTTCATCTCAAATTTGAATTGAGCATGACTTATATTTATGGTCTCGCAATGATTATACCAACAATATCTGTGCGAAATGCCAGCATGCCAGGGCTGCATTTTTTGCATGGCTTGGGGCGATGAAAAAGTAGGCAAATAACACATTTTTTGAGAAGTAAAATAGGGCAACATTAGAGGGTACCCCTTGACGCTGACGAGGCAATTGGTTAGCCCTTGATAAGAATTAACGTGATCAGGCGGATTTAAAGTTAATTGGGGCAGCAAGGGTGGCAAGCAACTTCCTAGCATTTTACCAAAGTCAGGTTGCATCAGGGGTTATAACTCCTGATGACGCTCAGGCTTTGGCTGTTCAGAATTTAAACAGTTTAGAAAAACGCCTTTCTTCCTATGAACCTCCAGAAAATGGACTGCTAGCCAATATTTTCGGCCGAAAAGATGCGACGGATACAGCACCCAAGGGAGTGTATCTTTTTGGTGGCGTTGGTCGTGGTAAAACCATGTTGATGGATCTGTTCTTCGATTACATTTCCTTTGAACCTAAAAAAAGATTTCATTTCAATGAATTCATGGCATTGGTCCATGATGAAATAAATAAATTCAGACAGTCCCATGAAGGCGATCCAGTGCCACTTGTCGCTGAAAAACTCGCAAAAGATGCCAAATTACTCTGCTTTGATGAGTTTTATGTAACTGATATAGCTGACGCGATGATTTTAGGGCGGCTCTTTGATGCGCTGTTTAGAGACGGTGTGGTTTTAGTCGCTACCTCAAACTGCCTGATCGAAGATTTGTATAAAGACGGGCTGAACAGACAACTGTTTCTTCCATTCATTGAAATGTTAAACGGTAAAATGATAACCCATGAAGTTATCTCTCCGATTGATTTCCGCCTGAGGGAGTTAGAGGGGACAAAGCTTTTCTTTAGTCCAAATGATCAATTAGCAGACGAAAACTTATGTCGTTTGTGGCAGCATATCACCGGAAAAGTGGAAGGGAAGCAAGCTCAAATCATCGTGAAAGGCCGCACGTTAATTGTGCCAGAGGCATTGAATGGAGTGGCAAGATTTACATTTCATGATCTGTGTGGAAAGCCAGTGGGCCGTGATGATTATTTGACTTTAGTAGAAAAATATAACACGATTTTTATCGAAGATATTCCAAAATTAGGGGCGGCACAAAGAGATCAGGCAAGAAGGTTTATCACATTAATTGATACAATATATGACAGTCAGGTGCGCCTTGTTGCCTCAGCAGAGGTTGAGCCGAATCTGCTATATGAAGAGGGTGATAATGCCTTTTTATTTGAGAGAACGGCCTCTCGGTTAATAGAAATGCAACGCGGCGCCCATTTAGTTGAAAACAAAAAAGATGTTGAAAGCACGAAAATCTAAAATATTTTTTCACTAAAAAAATTGAAAAAACGCGTAATAGTTGTTGAGAGTATGTGGTTTCGCGTAAGTAATTTAGTGATGATTTCACAAAAAGAGGTAGTATTGTACGTGGAATCAGAGTGAAATTGGACTTTCTTGTAAAAAAAATCACGAACTTAGGTTTTTTTCCAGCCTGCGACCTTGCGCCGCGCCCAGTTTCAAGCTAACCACACACGCATACCGAGTTGAAGTTTGTTTGGAGAAAACTCTTGCACATAAGAATGTAAGGGAATAATGAGCTCCAAGTAAATGGCATTATAATGAATGACATTATAAAAGGAGCGAAATAATATGGCGCGTAATAAAGTTGCCCTCATTGGTTCAGGAATGATCGGGGGGACACTGGCTCACCTAATCGGTTTAAAAGAATTAGGCGATGTCGTAATGTTTGACATCGTAGAAGGCATGCCTAAAGGCAAGTCACTCGATATAGCTCAATCTTCCCCAGTTGATGGATTTGACAGTTCTCTCAGAGGCACCACAGAATACTCAGACATTGAAGGTGCTGATGTTGTCATCGTAACTGCTGGCATTCCAAGAAAACCAGGAATGAGCCGTGATGATCTTCTCGAAATCAATTTAAAAGTTATGGAACAAGTTGGCGCGGGCATTAAAAAATATGCACCAGACGCTTTCGTGATCTGCATCACCAACCCATTGGATGCAATGGTGTGGGCTTTGCAAAAAGCCAGCGGTCTTCCAGCAGAAAAAGTTGTTGGTATGGCTGGTGTGCTTGATAGCGCGCGGTTCCGTCTTTTCCTTGCTGAAGAATTTGATGTATCTGTTGAAGATGTAACAGCATTCGTTCTCGGTGGTCATGGTGACACAATGGTGCCGCTGCCAAGATACTCAACCGTGGCAGGTGTTCCACTTACCGATTTGGTGAAAATGGGTTGGATCACAGGCAAACGTCTTGAAGAAATTATTCAGCGCACACGTGCCGGTGGTGCTGAAATCGTCGGGTTGCTCGGCAATGGCTCAGCTTATTATGCACCAGCTACATCTGCGATCGCGATGGCAGAAAGCTACCTGAAGAATAAAAAGCGGGTTCTACCATGCGCAGCTTATCTAAATGGTGAGTATGGCGTAGACGGTCTTTATGTCGGTGTCCCGGTTGTTATCTCCGACAAAGGTGTTGAACGTGTTGTCGAGATTACTCTCGATGGAGACGAGAAAGCAGCTTTCGGTGCATCCGTAGATGCTGTGAAAGGTCTCGTGGAAGCATGCAGTCGCATCGCTCCACATCTTGAGGGTTAATTTAAAGGCGGCGAAAGCCGCCTTATTTTATTCTGTTCCTGTGGCGTTCCACTCAAAAGTGGAATCCGGTTTTGGGAAAAAGGAACGCTAAAAAAAAGAGCTTGTTGCCTAAAAGTGAATACCGGTTTTAGGGATTTGCGGATGCTTAGTGGGGACCTGAAGCAAGAATTTGCGGATGCCTAGTGGGCATCTGAAGCAAGGAAACGACAAGCTTAAATAAAAAACTAGAGCATTGCTTTTAATTCGTGAAAAAGAAGAATGCTCTAGAAATTGGAAAAAGCTAAGAAGGCAGAACATATGAATATTCATGAATATCAAGGCAAGGCTGTGTTAAAGGAATTTGGTGTTCCTGTATCAAAAGGCGGCATTGCTTTTACACCAGCAGAAGCAAGAGCAGCAGCTCAAGAGCTTGGTGGCCCATTATGGGTTGTAAAATCTCAAATCCACGCTGGTGGACGCGGCAAAGGCAAATTCAAAGGCTTAGATGCGGATGCAGCTGGTGGTGTACGTTTAGCGCATTCAGTTGATGAAGTTGAAGCAAATGCAGCTGAAATGCTTGGCAAAACTTTGGTAACACACCAAACAGGCCCTGAAGGCAAACAGGTTAATCGTCTTTATATTGAAGATGGTACAGACATTGCTGACGAATTGTATCTTTCAATCCTAGTTGATCGTGACACATCTCGTGTGGCAATTGTTGCCTCAACTGAGGGCGGCATGGACATTGAAAAAGTTGCAGAAGAAACACCTGAAAAAATCATTACATTTTCAGTTGATCCAGCAACAGGCTTTATGCCTTTGCACGGCCGCAAACTAGCTGGTGCTCTGAATTTGCATGGTGATCTAGCAAAGCAAGTCGCTAAAATTGGCGCAGCTCTTTACAAAGCTTTCACAGAAAAAGATATGGCACTTCTTGAAATCAACCCATTAGTGGTGACAAAAGAAAATTCTCTTAAATGTCTCGACGCAAAAATTGGCTTTGATTCAAATGCATTATATCGCCATCCAGAAATTATGGAACTTCGTGATCTTGAAGAAGAAGATGCAGCAGAAGTTGAAGCTTCTAAATACGACCTTTCATACATCAAACTTGATGGCAGCATTGGTTGCATGGTAAACGGTGCTGGTTTAGCAATGGCCACAATGGATATCATCAAACTATATGGTGAAGAGCCAGCTAACTTCCTCGATGTTGGTGGCGGTGCCACAAAAGAAAAAGTAACTGAAGCTTTTAAAATCATCCTTTCTGATGAGAATGTAAAAGGTATTCTAGTGAATATCTTCGGTGGCATCATGCGCTGTGATGTGATCGCAGATGGTGTGATTGCAGCAGCAACTGAAATGGACTTAAAAGTTCCATTGGTTGTCCGGTTAGAAGGCACAAACGTTGAAAAAGGTAAGGAAATTCTAGCAGGCTCAAGCCTTGCAATTATTCCTGCAGACAATTTGGCTGACGCTGCACAAAAAATTGTGGCAGCAGTGAAGGAGGCAGCGTAAATGTCAATTCTCGTAAATAAAGACACAAAAGTTATCTGTCAGGGTTTCACAGGTAGCCAAGGCACATTCCACTCAGAACAAGCGATTGCTTACGGCACTCAAATGGTTGGTGGCGTAACGCCAGGTAAAGGTGGCGGCGAACACCTTGATTTACCAATTTTCAATTCAGTTCATGAAGCTATGGATAAAACTGGTGCCAATGCAACAGCCATTTACGTGCCACCTCCTTTTGCTGGTGACGCGATTTTGGAAGCTATTGATGCTGAAATTCCATTAGCTATTTGTATCACAGAAGGCATTCCAGTGATGGATATGGTGAAAGTGAAACGGGCTTTAGAAGGCTCTAAAACACGCCTTATCGGTCCAAACTGCCCAGGTGTTATCACACCAGATGAATGTAAAATCGGTATTATGCCAGGTCACATTCATAAGCGCGGTAAAGTTGGTATTCTTTCTCGCTCAGGCACGTTGACATATGAAGCTGTTGGTCAAACATCAGCAGCAGGTCTTGGGCAATCATCATGTGTTGGTATTGGCGGTGACCCAGTAAAAGGTACTGAGTTTATCGACATTCTAGAAATGTTTTTAGCTGATGAAGAAACAGAAAGCATTATCATGATTGGCGAAATTGGCGGATCTGCGGAAGAAGATGCAGCTGAATTTCTAAAACAAAATTCAGTTAAAAAACCTGTTGTTGGCTTTATCGCGGGTGTAACAGCACCTCCTGGTCGCACAATGGGTCACGCCGGTGCTATCGTCTCTGGTGGTAAAGGTGGCGCAGGCGACAAAATTGAAGCTATGAAATCAGCAGGCATTGCAGTCGCTGATAGCCCAGCTTCATTAGGCACAACTTTAGTTGGCGTCCTAAAAGGATAATTAATCATTGTCTTGCTAGATAATGATTAAGAAAAATAATGCAGGCCTGTTTTTAGGGCCAAAAGCAAAACAGGCCTGCATTAAAAATATTTTGGCTTATGGGCATATTAATTTATGAAAAGGCACCCATAACAAAAGGCACGTGCCAGGCTTGTTAAAAAGGGCCACCCCTGTAAACCAAAAAGTGATTTTGATGTGATTGCTATTTCGTATGAAATGCACTGAATATATATGCGGCTTTTTTCAAGGAATATTGGGTTATGGCGCGAAATGAAGAAAATGATGCTTTCTTAAAAACCTCATTTTTATATGGGGCAAATGCTGGTTATATAGAAGAGCTATATGCCAAATGGTCAACCAACCCCACATCAGTATCAGATGAGTGGGCAGGCTTTTTTGAGGGCTTGCAACCAGCTGATATTGAGGCAATGGCCAACGCCAATAAAAATTCTGAAGGCCCAAGCTGGAAAAAAGACAATTGGCCAATAGCAGCCAATGGTGAGCTGATCTCAGCAATGGATGGCAATTGGGGCCCAGTTGAAAAAAGCCTAGATAAAAAAATCAATCAGCGCGCAAAATCTACCGGAACAGACATTTCTGAAAGTGAAGCTCAAGGCGCTATTAAAGACAGTGTTCGCGCATTAATGCTCATTCGCGCCTATCGTGTGCGCGGCCATTTAGGAGCAAACCTTGATCCATTAGGCCTCGCAGAAAAAACAGCACACACAGAGCTGCAGCCTGAAAGCTACGGCTTTACAGCAGCTGATATGGACCGGCCAATTTTTCTTGATCATGTGTTGGGACTAGAGACCGCAACAATGAACGAGATTATGGCGATCCTAAAAAGAACGTACTGCCATAATGTCGGTGTGGAATTTATGCACATTTCTGATCCTGAGCAAAAAGCTTGGATCCAGGAGCGCATTGAAGGTAAAGACAAAACCATCAGCTTCACACCTGAAGGCAAGAAAGCCATTCTCTATAAGCTGATGGAATCTGAAGGCTTTGAAAAATTCTTGGATGTAAAATATACCGGTACAAAGCGATTTGGTCTGGATGGTGGTGAGGCTCTGGTGCCTGCGCTTGAGCAAATCATCAAACGTGGTGGTAACCTTGGCGTGAAAGATATCATTTTTGGTATGCCTCACCGGGGTCGCCTGAACGTTTTATGTAACGTGATGAGCAAACCGTTTCGCGCAGTGTTTAATGAATTTAGAGGCGGCTCATCTAACCCTGATGATGTCGAAGGCTCCGGTGACGTAAAATATCACTTAGGCGCATCAAGTGACCGCGAATTTGATGGAAACTCAGTCCATCTTTCACTTACCGCGAACCCGTCTCACCTTGAAATCGTTAATCCAGTTGTGCTTGGCAAAGCGCGCGCGAAGCAAGATCTGCATGGCGTGAAAAATGAAAAAGGCAGGGTCGACAGAACAACTGTGCTGCCATTACTCCTTCACGGAGACGCAGCCTTTGCAGGTCAAGGTGTTGTGGCTGAATGTTTCGGTCTTTCTGGTTTGGTAGGGCATAGAACAGCCGGTTCAATCCACTTTATCGTAAATAACCAAATCGGCTTTACAACGAGCCCGAATTTCTCGCGTTCATCTCCATATCCATCAGATGTCGCAAGAACAGTGAACGCACCAATTTTCCACGTAAATGGTGATGACCCTGAAGCAGTCGTATTTGCAGCCAAAGTGGCTGTTGAATATCGTCAGAAATTCCAACTACCAGTTGTCATTGACATGTTCTGTTATCGTCGCTTTGGTCACAATGAAGGCGACGAGCCGTCATTCACACAACCATTGATGTATAAGAAAATCAGATCGCATCCAACAGTCATTGAACTTTATTCAGAGCAGTTGGTCAAAGAAGGTGTGATGACTAAAGACGAAGTCGAAGCGATGCGTGGTGAAGTACGCGCAATGCTCGATGTTGAATTTTCTGCTGGTGAAGATTACAAACCAAACAAAGCAGATTGGCTTGACGGTCGTTGGTCAGCCATTGGCTTTGCTGAAGATGATGCGCGGCGCGGTGAAACCGGCGTTGACCTGGATGTGATAAGGAACATCGGTAAAAAAATCACAGAAATTCCAGATGATTTTAATATCCACAAAACCATTGCTCGCCTCATCAAAAAGCGTAAAAAAATGATGGATGATGAAGCAGGCATTGATTGGGGCATGGCTGAACATTTGGCCTATGGCTCGCTGGTCAATGAAGGCTTTAAAGTACGCCTATCTGGTCAGGATTGTGAGCGCGGCACCTTCTCTCATCGTCATTCTGTTTTACTTGATCAGGAAAATGAAAATAAATATACACCATTGAAAAACATCTCTGAGAGCCAAGCTCAGTTTGAGGTGATCAACTCCAGCCTTTCTGAAGAAGCCGTGCTTGGGTTTGAATATGGCTATAGCCTGGCAGAACCACAGGCACTGACAATGTGGGAGGCTCAATTTGGTGATTTTGCCAATGGCGCCCAGGTTATATTTGATCAGTTCTTATGTTCTGGTGAGCGCAAATGGTTACGCATGTCAGGCTTGGTTGTAATGCTACCTCACGGTTATGAAGGGCAAGGACCTGAACACTCGTCAGCTCGTCTCGAGCGGTATTTACAATCGTCAGCTGAGGACAATTGGCAAGTTGCTAACTGTACAACACCGGCGAACTATTTCCATATTCTGCGTCGGCAGTTGCACCGTAAATTCAGAAAGCCACTTATTCTGATGACGCCAAAATCATTGTTACGGCACAAACGTGTGATATCTCGACTAGATGAGTTCGGTCCAGATTCTACATTTCACCGTGTTTTGTGGGATGATGCAGAACTGGCAACGGATAAAAAAGACAAGCTTGTTGCAGATGAGAAAATTAAGCGTGTGGTCTTGTGCTCAGGCAAAGTTTATTATGATCTCTTCGAAGAGCGTGAAAAACGCGGCATAAAAGACGTTTATCTAATGCGTGTCGAACAGCTTTATCCATTCCCGGCCCGTGCCCTAGCTCAGGAGCTATCACGCTTTAAAGATGCTGATGTTATCTGGTGTCAGGAAGAACCTAAAAACATGGGTGCTTGGAGCTTTGTAGAAAGTAATATTGAGTGGGTCTTGGATCACACCGGAGCCAAAACCAAACGTCCATCTTATGTTGGGCGTGCGGCTAGTGCATCCACTGCAACCGGCATGATGAGCCGGCATATGGCGCAACTAAATGCCTTTTTAGATGAGGCACTAACTGTTTAAGAGCTTGTCACCTAAAAGTGGATACCGGTTTTAGGGTAATGACAAGCTTAAAAAAGAGATAGGGTGTATCGGGTGAATTCTATTCAGAGCGATATACTCTAGATTAAATTGCAAATATGAGGGCAATACAATGTCAACAGAAATAAGAGTTCCAACTCTTGGTG
>JAJFHW010000331.1 GCA_021775385.1 Hyphomicrobiales bacterium
TAAACTGAGTGGTTCTATACCAATTTTATTTCCCGTCGATTTCACCTTCATTAGGCATGTTCGGAACGGACTGAGTGATTCACTAAAATTTGTGAGTTTTTCACAGAGATTTTCTTCGGAAACCCCAACTCTTAAATTAAATGGGGCTACTAAAATGGCGTTAAACCCGGTTTTTCTAGCAGGAATTACAGTTTTTAAGTGAATTTCCGGAGGAAGCCCTAACGTAAATGATTTTGCTGGAATTTCATTAGTTGCAGAATTAAAGGCATACCAGGCTGATGCGAGTGCCCAAATTTCAGATTTAGGTGATGGGGCATAGGATATAAAATACCGCTCTTTATTTTGCGTCATGTCTCGGTTGCTCTTAATGGTCATTTGCTACTATAGGTAGTGTACCCTTGTGGGGTTTCAATTCAGTTAATGGCTTGAGAAAATTATTTACTGAGTAAATGGGTTAAGACGACAAGTGTGTGGAGCACTTGTCGTCTTAGATTTCACTGAACTCCCTATTCATTTATATCGGGTTCGATTGAAAGAGGGGATCAGCAACCCTTTCTTACAATCAAGGGTTGTATATTTAGTTAAGTTCCACTCTTGGTTTTTATGGACTTACTGAATAACTCGTTCAGCTTTGGTTCAGCAGGAGGGGCGCATTATGCTTATAACGTTGCGAGATTTTTTTTGATGCTTATATTTAAGGTATAAATAAAAACCATCAAAATAGGACGAAATATAATCACTGTATTTTTTTGCTGAATGGTCATAAATATTATAAAGGCAGAATTTAGATTATTTTGATGCCCCTGTTTTAAAGTCTTTGATGTTGTTGGTTTTAAAAGATGCTATAAGCATTTTGAAGAGTTGAAAGTTGGACACTTAATTGATGATTATTTTTTACAATGGTGCTTTTTACAATGGTGCAAAGTGCATAAAGGAGAGCGTGATGAAGAAGCTAACCCTAATTTTTGCTGTTATGGCACTGTTTGGTGGAGTTGCAACAGCACAAGCTGCTGGCAAGCAAAGTGCTTTTCTAGAGGCCGTTAATAAATCTATGAAGATTTCTGGTCAGATGGCGAGTGGCAAAGTCCCTTTTAATCCTGCAAAAGCGCATAAAGAGATGAAAAACATTCAAAAGGCTGTTGTTGCCTTTCAAACGAATGAAGCGTCTAAAGCCTCTAAAAATTTAGTTGATTGCGCGGCTCTGTTGCAAAAAGCTAGCACAAAAGGTGCTGCTGCTGCGAAAGCTGGCCAAGGTGCCTTTAAAGCAGCATATGGAGACCTTGTAACAGGACACAAAGCCTGCGCCTCGAAATAAGTAGCTAGTGTTAAGAAATAATCGCTAGCTGAAAAACACAGTTATTTAGTAAGACCCTTGTTGATTGGACCAATCAATGAGGGTTTTTCTTTTTGTTTAATTGGTCTTGAGCTCAGATATTTTTAGTTTAGGCTCTGAAAATATCTCTTGATTTTTTTGAGGCTTTAATAACAATATCCTCTTCTTTTATAGTCCCTTTATTAGTTGTTTTGATTTGTTGGAATGACACATCTTTTTGCAGATCCCTTTTTAGAGATGGTATGTATGGATACAACCAAATTGGATATGAGTGGGTTATTATGCCCGCTACCCGTTTTAAAAACACAAAAAGCTTTGCGGTCGTTAGAGGCTGGGATGGTGCTTGAAGTGAAGACAACGGACCCTGGAGCCGTGGCTGACTTTCAATGTTTGGCGGAGCAAGACGGGCTTGAATTGCTTGATCAGGTTATAAATGCTGATGCTTGTGTCCATGTTTTGAAGAAAGTGTAAAGTTCATGCGACCCACTTATTTTTCAGCAGAACAATATTTAAAACAACGACGCCCTATTGATCCTGTTCGTTGTTTTCGCCCTCATGCTATTGAGCGGGCGGTGACATGGTTTCAATCTCATTTTTCTGGTCAACTTATTTATGCTGTAAAAGCGAATATGACGCCTGACGTGGTTCAATTGGTTGCGCAAAATGGCGTACGGAATTTTGATGTGGCGAGCTTGACGGAAGTTGATTTGATTTACCACAGCATCCCCAATTCGAATTTGTTTTATATGAACCCTGTGAAGTCACGAGCTCACATTCGTTCTGCTTATTATGATTATGGGGTGCGCTGTTTTTCAATTGATCATGTTGATGAACTTGAAAAAATTCTGACAGTTACGGAACAAGCCAAGGATTTAACAATTTTTGTTCGTCTTCATTGTGATGATAGTGGTTCGGTTTTGCCATTGGGTAAAAAATATGGTGCTGAAGGCTCTGATGCAATTGAGCTTTTGAAACTTGTTAGGCAAAAGGCAGAGCGGCTTGGCGTGACGTTTCATGTAGGGAGCCAAGCCATGCAGGCGGAAACTTTTGGTGAAGCTATTCGCTATGCGGGTGATTTGGTGCGCCGTGCTGGAGTGCTTGCTGAGTTGCTGAATGTCGGTGGGGGCTTTCCTATTTTTTATAAAGATGGTGACCCGGTTGATCTCACATCTTACATGTCGAATATAGAACAATCTTTAGATGCTATGCCGATGGTGCAGGGGGGTGAAGTTTTTGCTGAACCTGGTCGTGCTTTGGTTGCTGAAGCTGAAAGTTTGATTGTGAGGGTTGATGGGCGCCGGGACAATGAGCTTTTTATTAATGATGGTGGCTATGGTGTTTTATATGATGCGGCGAATTGTGATTGGATTTTCCCATTGCACTTGATCTCTCATCATGAGGGTGTTTGTGAACGGACAAATGCACATGATAGTGAGCTAACGGGTTTTCAACTTTGGGGACCAACATGCGATGCGGCTGACCATATGAAGGGACCGTTTTTCTTGCCGACATGTGTTAAGGAAGGTGATTATCTCGAGATTCATAAAACGGGGGCTTATGGTGGTGTTATGGCGTCTGGGTTTAATGGGTTTGGATGTTATGAAGAGATTTTCCTTGAAGATGATGTGATGGTCTCAAATTTTCAACCTGACGCTCAGGTGGAAAATGTTATTAAACTTATTTCTTAAAAAACAGTTTTCTTAAAAAGCTGGGTAATTATTTTTCGGAGAGATGCTATGCGGCAATTTAAATATATGCCAGCTGATTTGGCTTTTCTAGACCCTGTTCGACCTGGGTCCTCTAAACCTCATTTAGCCAAAGCTGTCGTCATTCCTTTTGGTCTTGAGCAATCTGTTTCTTTTCAAGGGGGAACGTCTTTGGGGCCAGAGGCAATTTTAGCGGCAAGCAAAGAGGTTGAGTTATTTGACGAAGAATATTGGGCCGAGATAATTTCTGAGTATGAAGTTGCAACGTTACAGCCTCAACCAATTGCGGGTTCACTTGAGACAGCCTTGAAGCAAATTTCTTTGATGGTTCGCGAAGTGATGAATGAGGGTAAGTTTCCTCTAGTAATTGGCGGGGAGCATAGTTTAACGGCTGGGGCTATACGGCCATTTGTTGACGTTTACGATGATTTGGTTGTGCTTCAATTTGATGCCCATGCCGATTTGCGCGATGGATATGAAGGCCAGCATTTTTCTCATGCGGCTGCGATGCGGCGGGTGTTGGATTACAAGTCAGTTTCTTTGGTAGGTGTGGGCTTGCGGAATATTTCGAAAGAAGAAATACCGTTTCTTGAAGCGAATAGAGACAGAGTTACTTTGCACTGGGCAAGTGAAGCGAAAAACTGGTGCATGGAAGATATTGTTGAGCCGCTTAAGGGTAAGTCTATTTATGTAACTTTTGACCTTGATTGTTTTGACAGTAGCCTTATGCCTGCGACAGGTACGCCAGAGCCTGGTGGTTTAGATTGGTACCAAGCGTTAGATGTTTTAAGAGCTGCTGCCGATGTGGGGACTATTGTTGGCGGTGATGTGGTTGAGTTAGCCCCGCGGTCTGGGTTGCATGCATGTGACTTTTTAGCAGCTAAGTTGGCGTATAAAATTTTAAGTTATGCTTTGGTTGATCATTCGAGATTACGTTAGTCTCTGTTATCTCTCACGGGCTTTTTTGTTGTGCTTCAGATGCCCACTACGCATCCGCACTACCTGCCTTCCGAGGGGCGGTGCTCGCACCGGGCTTCGCGAAGTGCTGCGCCATGACCTACAGCCCTGAGGGAGGGCAGTACTCCTTCTTCACATGATGAGGAATTTATTTTAATCTACTTAATGCCGATATGCACTAGCGAGTAATTTTTTCTATTACATTGGTTAGTTCATCGAAATGATTGATGAGATGGGTTGGGTTTAGATCTGGCATTGGTACATCTGTATACCCCCAGGTTACACCAACAGAAGGAATGCTAGCATTTGAAGCTGTGAGGATGTCAGTTTTACTATCGCCAATCATAACGGCAGCTTTAGCTTCACCGCCAGCCTGATTGATTGTTTCAAAGAGATGACGAGCATCCGGTTTTTTAAAGGGAAAACTATCCGCGCCTGTTATGGCTTTAAAGTGTTTTGTTAAATCAAGTTTTTCAAGCAACGGGATTGTGAGATCAATTGTCTTGTTTGTACAGACTGCCAGAATATGACCTTCATTATGTAATTCTTCTAGAGCTTTAATCGTTCCTTCGTAAGGGTGTGACTGATCTGCGCTGTGGATCGTGTAATGGTCTATTAGAATATGCCAAAGCTCATCAATTTCTATATCGTTTAATTGAACGTTTTTAAGACTTAATGCGCGTTTGATCATTGCTTTTGCGCCGTGGCCTATTATGGGGCGGATCTTTGCCTCCGCAGATAGTGAGTTTTTATCATAGCCTTTTGATAGGAGAGCATGATCGAGAGCTGCAAATAGGTCAGGGGCTGAATTTACTAAGGTACCATCCAGGTCAAAACAGATTGTGAGTTTAGTAGAGGTCATTGTTTGTCTCTTTTTGACTGTTTCTTAGAAGAATGGCTTCTGTTCACATACGTCATACTAGTTACATCATTCTGGTTATATAGGTATTATTATACTAGAATGGATGGTTTATTAACTTTGTTTATCAGCTAATCACAAAGTAAGCAGTAAAATGTGTAAGCGGCAATATGCGACATTGTATCCATATGTTTTTTAGATGATTTTGGGATAGAGCAAGGGGACGGATTTATCAAGTTGAAATCGATTGATTTAGGATATGCGTTCTAAAAGGAATGCTTTTAAAAATTGGAGCGCAAGCTGTGAACTCAGAACTGAAAATGAATGAGAAAAATACAGGTGACCTGAAGACTGTTTCGAATTCAAAAAAAACAGACCGTGGAGCTCTTTGTTTGGAAGATCAATATAAAGACCAGTTGTCTGACCTCGGAGAGCGGCTTGATAAATATTGGAAACGGATTGCGAATGAGCCGCAATTTAACCCAGTGAAACAACTAGCTTTTGAACTTTCGAGAGAGCTTGAGGTGGGACGCCTTTCTCTTGATGATTTTTCTTCTATGATTAAGATTTTATCTGACAGGGCGTTAATGAGCCGTGCGGAAAATATGCGTACTTATATTGGTGAGAAAAATATTGAAGATGCGGGAAATGATTTAATTCGTTTCCGGGGCTATGTTCATGAAATAGCTCATAAAGATGGTAAGCTCATTTCGTTTGAAGATTTTAAGGCTGAGTTTGAGCGCCCACGTAAAGGGATTGTTTTTACGGCTCATCCGACTTTTTCAATGCCTCAAGCTATGAGGGAGTTTTTGATTGAGTTAATTGAAGCTCCTGAGCTAGCGCTGCAAGCTGACTTTAAAAACAGATTAAATGAATTAGAACATCGCCCGGATCAAGATTTGGATTTAAGTTCAGAACAGCGCCAAGCTCAAACGGCTTTAAAAAATGCGGGATGTGCGCGGCGTGAATTTCATAAGATCGTTTTAGAAGAGGCGAGGCGGCTTTACCCAGAGAAATGGACCGAATTACTTCCTTCAATATTCAATTTGAATAGCTGGGTTGGTTATGACTTAGATGGCCGCACGGATATTCGATGGTATGATAGCCTTTGTTTTCGCTTGAAAGAAAAACGCGATCAGCTTCAACAGCATTCTAGTTCAATTGAGACATGCCTTTATAAGCTACAGGAAACTGAAAAGCAGTCAGCGTCTTTTTTGCAAGCTGCTTACAAAATGATACAAAAAGAAGTTGATAAACTTGAGCATTCATTAATTCTGTTTTCAGTTGATGACCCGACACCAGCTGACATTAGCAAGGCTGCTAACTTTTTGACTGGTGATGTGGGGAATGATGGCTCGCCGCTTTCCTCTGGGATATTTAGTGGAGCTAGCAAAGCAGATCGTCCGCTTCTATCTTCTTTGAGCTCTCTTGTTGATCTTGTTTGCCAGGCGATTGAGGCGAGTACTTCCGATGAAACATTATTTGTTTTAACTGAATTAAAAACTGAACTGTTGAGCGCTGGGTTAACAACATCCCATATCCATATTCGTATCAATGCGATGCAATTGCACAATGCTATCAGAAAGCCACTTGGTGGCGGTTCTGTTGATGTGTCAAGTTTGGTTAGCCTTTCTAAATTAGATGAGATGATTTTAAACGATGAGACTGAAACCGTTAATTTTAAGTGCCTTGCGCTAGAGCGCTCGACAGCTGTTCGTCAGTTTATCGTTATTTCGCAGATTTTGAAATATATTGATGGGGATGCGCCTATTAGGTTGTTGATTGCTGAATGTGAGCATTCTCTTACTGTTTTATCGGCACTTTATTTTGCGAAACTTTTTGGCATTGAGGATCGTGTGGATATTTCTCCGCTCTTTGAAACAGAGCGAGCAATGGAGCGCGGTGCCGAAATTATTAAAGCTTTGCTTAAGCTTAAGTCTTATCGAGACTATGTCCTAAAGCGCGGGCGGATTTCTATTCAAACTGGATTTTCTGATGCAGGGAGGTTTATGGGGCAGATCCCGGCGACGCTTGCTATTGAGAAGTTGCAACGCCGGATTGCATCTATTTTAAATAATGCCAATCTTGGCCATATTGAAGTTTTGATTTTTAACACACATGGCGAATCAATGGGGCGGGGTGCACACCCTTCTTCTCTTAAAGAGCGGTTTGATTATGTGCTCACTCCTTATGTTCGCAATGCTTATGATGAAAAAGAATTGAGATTGCATCATGAGATTAGTTTTCAAGGTGGTGATGGCTATGTGTTTTTTGGCTCAGAGACTTTAGCTAAAGCAACGATGTTAGAATTTGTCAGGTCGCACCATATTGAAGGCGGAGAATTTTCTGATGTGCTCTATGACAATCCTGATTTTAACGAGGATTTGTTTGAGCATGTGAAAATATATCAAACTAAATTATTTGAGAATAAAGACTACCAATCAAGTCTTGGTGCTTTAGAGACGAATTTATTATTTAAAACCGGGTCTCGCCAAACGAAACGCCAGTTTGATGGCCGGCAAGATAATCGCGTGGCAGCGGCGAAAATGAGGGCCATTCCCCATAATGGTGTGCTTCAGCAATTTGGTTTTGTTGCAAATGTCATTAGTGGATTTGGTACGGCTTTGCTTTATGACAAAGAACAATTTGCAAATATCTACCAAAATTCAGCCAGAGCACGAAGTTTAGTTGGTATGATTGCCAGGGCTCGCCAACTTTCCAGTGTGAAAACTCTGGTGGCATATGCGTCTATTTTTAATGATGCATTTTGGGTGACGCGGCCAATTGAGAATATGGAGACGCCATTAAAGGTGCCGTGCTTGTTGTTGGCGGGACTTTTGCGCGGAGATGAGCGGCACGACCGGTTTATGCACTTGGCGACCTATTTGCGGGAAGACGATATTTATTTGCATGATCTGTTTAAGGAGCTTGGCCTTGATGAGTGGCAGGGGCAAGCTGATGGGCATGAGCGAGATGAAGTGATTGAGAGTGATATGCTCCATGCACTTCGTATAGCTTTGATTATGCATATTTATTTGCTTGGTGGTCGTTTGCCTGTATTAGCGGCGCGCAATGATTTAACTCATAAAGATATTATGAGGATGGTTTTGTCTTTGCGGATTGATGATGCTCTTACACCATTACGAGAGGCTTACCCGCGAGCTAAACCGTCGCGCTCTGAATATGATATTGCTGAAGAGGCGAGCTATATGGTTGATGAGGGTTCTGATTTTGAGGACTTAAATGATCGTTTGATTGACCCTATGGTTGAAAGTTATGATTTAATTAGACGGGTTGGCGTTGGCATTGGTCATCATTTTAGGGCTTATGGCTGATTTTAGAGCTTTAAATTCCTCTTAGTGGCGGCCCTCGAAACAACAAGGCTTTCGTTTTTGTTGTAATTCTCAATTCGTGACTTAAATTATTACTGGCAATGAATGCCCACTAGTGACATTGTGCTGCAACAAAATGCATAGTGTGGCCAAACTTTTATTGGGATCAAGCTTTTATTTGGAGATATGGTATGGGTTCTGACGATTATAAATTAAATGCTGCAAAAGCGGC
>JAJFHW010000332.1 GCA_021775385.1 Hyphomicrobiales bacterium
GAAGCCAGAGCCGCGGGCATTGAGCATTTCATTTTTGTTACCGGCCGGAATAAAACTGTTATTGAAGATCACTTTGACAAACAAGTTGAGCTTGAATCGACTCTCAAAGAGCGCGGCAAGTTTGAACAGTTAAAAATGCTCAATGACCTTTTACCTGAAGCTGGTCAAACAAGTTATACCCGCCAGCAGTCACCTAAAGGACTTGGCCATGCTGTTTGGTGTGCACGTGATTTGGTTGGTGATGAACCTTTTGCTCTTTTGTTGCCGGATGTATTGGTACAAGCTGAAAAAGGCTGCCTTGCTCAAATGATGGAAGTTTACAATGAAACTGGGGGGAATGTTTTAGCTGTTGAGGAAGTTGCTCCTGAAGAGACATCCAATTATGGCGTTGTAAGCCTTAGTGAGACTGACGGTTCATCTATGACAATTAATGGCATGGTTGAAAAACCTGACCCTGGCAAAGCTCCTTCTAACCTTATCATTATGGGGCGCTATCTTTTGCAACCAGAAGTATTTGATATTTTAGCCACCCAAACTCAGGGCGCAGGAAATGAAATTCAAATCACTGATGCGATGCAGACTTTAATGGAAACCCAAGATTTTCATGCTTGTAAATATGACGGACGCAGTTTTGACTGTGGCTCTAAAATTGGTTTTCTTGCCGCCAATGTTGCTTTTGCACTGGAGCGTGAAGATATTGGACCTTCATTTAAAGATGCTATCAAAAAGCTCATTGACTGAACTGAAGCAAAGCTGAACTATTTATTCCTGAACTTAATAAAAAACCTGCCCTGTTTATAAAAATCAAGGCAGGTTTTTTTATACTTATAACGGATGTTTTGTGGCTTGTGGTATTTGAGTTGTACCTATTATGGCCGTAGGTTTAAACCAATGCGGAATTGATTTTCCTGATAATCACCACCATCATTTGTACTCACATCAGTAAATTCATATCCAGCAATTAATCTCGCATGTCGATTGAAAATATATTGCAATGTGAGAGCTGCGGTTAATGTCTTTTGAGATTGATCGATCCCTTCAAAAATTTCTTCTTCGTGTTCAATGCTTGCATTCATCAAAATTTTCGGTTGGAAATAATGATTTAAAGCAATTGAGTAATTAGTTTCTTCAACGGCAACTGTGCCTGCAATATCTGTTGCGTCATAGCTTTTAGATGTTGAAAATACCAGCGTTGTTTGTCTTGTTGGTCGATAATTCAATGTTGCATCGTAGACTAAGTCTTCCACATCAATAAAGCGCGTATCATCTGCAAAAAGACCTTGATAACCGATACTTGCTTCAAAACGAAGTTTGGATGTTAGATCATGTATGAGCCCAACCCGATAGTTTTGCTCATCACTTCCCCTTTGAAAGCCATCATCATCTAGAGCGCTATCATAATCCCTTTCGATATAATTTCCTTCGACATAAACATTAAGACCGGAATGAACAGTGTACCCTAAACGAGCCGTTAGACTTGTTTCGAGATAATCTTGATCATCATTATTGATGATATTACCTAAACCATCCACGACATCTTCATAATCAAATTCAGTGACCGTGCCAGTGAGGCGCATGGTTGTTCTGTTCCATTGATAATCATAGATAGCTGAAAGGAATAGTGTATCTAAATTGGCCAACTCGGCATCACTATTCAAATTGTCAATATCACCGCGGCTATCTTGTGTTTGTTCTTTTCTTGCCTGAAGTTCAACAAATTGATTATTTTGGATATCAATACGGCCTGTAGCAGACACTAAAAATTCATCAATATTTTCACTAGACAGCTCTTCATAGTAGCTTTTTCTTAATTGCCCTTGAAACTGCAAACTATGGCGAGCCCAGTCTGATTGGAATACTATGCTTGGTAAGATCTCTATCGCTTCATCACCAGGTCCGTTTTCAATAGATGCCGTTGGGTTATCACTTAAAATACCAGTGATTGTAATTTCTGGGAATATGAGGAATGAGCCAATTCTTTTTCCCTCTGCGGCATATGTATCTTCCAGAGCATTATTACGAATTGAGCCTGTGATATCATTATTTTCAACAAAATTCTGTTCTGCATTATTTTGAACTGTTTGCTGTCTGGCATTTCTTTGAGCATTTCCGTTTAGACGGCCTCTTGCTTGCTGCCCCCTTTGCTGATTATTGGCCTGCCTCTGGTTTCGATTTCTTGGGTTGATGTCTCTAGCCAACCGTTGATCACCATCTAATTCTCGTTCAGCTGCAAGGAATTCGTCTTCAAAGCGATCTTGAACACCTTCCCCTTCTTGCTGATCATTGCCATTTTGTGCAACAGGGCGCCCTTCAAGTACAGCAATGGCATCTTGATCTTCGATTGTATTTTGATTTACTCTACGACCCTGCTCTCTACCCTGGTCATTGCGGCGGTTGCCAGCATTTCCCGTATCTCTGCTCGATCGTCTTTGGCGACGATCTATTGTAAGATCAACATTTCTGAGTTCGCCACCATTTGGTTCAAAGCGATCTTGTCCTCTTCTTGCTGCAAACGGGTTATCTCTAAATTCAGAACCTCTTGATGTTGCTTCAATTCGGTTTTCACGATTGCCTACAGCTTGGTCAAATGTTGTTAGGGGCTGGTTAAACTGATCTTCAAATATTGAATTTACCTGACCAGCACGATCCAGGTCTCTGTCTCGGTCTTGCCTAACTCTTCTTCTTTGTGGTGTGTTTTGTCCAGCCGGTGGTGGGGTATTATTTTGAGATCTTGTGCGATATTGATCAAGTTCATTTCTGAATTGCTGTTCGGCTTGGTCAGAAAATGGACTTGCTTCTTGAGCAGAGGTAAAATTGGGGGAAATAACAGTTAAACAAACACCCAGCGCAAGCCCTTTACTCAATGCTCTTTTGCCACTTGTACGCCAGCCGAAAAGACGGAACTTCATAATAACACCTTTAACACAACAAATTAACGCAACCTTCTCTTCATAAAGTGCCCAATTATGGTTAACGGACCGTTATTTTTCTTGTACAGAGTGGTATCTAGGGTCATTATTTACGCTTAATTTAGATTATGATATTTGAATGATCATATTTATTCGGGAATTTAAGTGCTGATGACAATTTCACTGCAAGAAGATAATCAAAAACAAACAGATAACTCTTCAGTCACAGACACAGCTGTTGCGTCTGCAATACGAACCATAGATTGTGAAATTGATGGTTTAGCAGAATTGCGAGCTCTACTATCAAATGGACTTGGTTCCGTTTTCTCAAAGGCTATTTCTCTTATACAAAATTCGCCTGGTAGAGTGATTATTAGCGGTATTGGAAAAAGTGGTCACATTGGGCAAAAGATTGCCGCAACGTTTGCTTCTACTGGCACTCCAGCCTTTTTTGTGCATCCAAGTGAAGCAAGCCATGGCGACCTTGGTATGATTACTAAAGATGATATTATTCTTGC
>JAJFHW010000333.1 GCA_021775385.1 Hyphomicrobiales bacterium
ATGTATATTATATGCATCTAATATATTTTTTCGAAAAATTGTGAATAAAGGATAAGCTATATGTCAGACATTCTAATGGAAAACTCTTCTCATGACAGCTCTCATGATAGTATTCAAAGCAATGCCTCAATTGGGCATAACTCTTCTGATGTTAGTATTGAATTTATTGTAAAGGGCTTTAACAGTATCACTCCTTTTGTTGCAAAGAACGGAGCTCCTCTTCCAATGAAGATGAAGGCTGGTTCGACTTTACGTGATTTAGTTGAAGCTCTGGGAATTCCGAAAAATAAAATCTTCCTGGCCATGAAAAATGGACGAGATGTAACAAAAGGTATTTACCCCGCCAATAACCCTGAATGTAATTTTGAAGTTGTAATTGATGAGGGGGACCATATTTCTTTTTCGGGTCCTGTTCCTTATAGCTATGGGTATGGGTCTGCTGTTGTTTGACTTCTGATATTTCACTCAAAATTGATTTTTGGGTTTTGAGTGAAATGCTCTAGAGCTCTCCGGTTCCCTGCTGCTGTTGAGGAATGTATGAATAGAGTTTTCCCTCTTGCATTTGAAGTACACGATCCATTCTGCTAGCCAGCTCTAGATTATGAGTGGCAATAATAGCGGCCAGGCCTGTTTGGCGAATAAGGCCTATGAGTGATTGAAACACACGCTCTGCGGTATTTGGATCTAGGTTGCCGGTTGGCTCATCTGCAAGCAACAGCGTTGGTTCATTGGCTATGGCTCTTGCAATTGCAACTCTTTGTTGCTCACCGCCTGACATAGCGTTTGGGCGATGCCCTAATCTTTCTTGTAGTCCTAAGAATTCTAAAATGACTTTGGCCCGTGCCATAGCCTCTTTTTGAGAATGTCCATTGATTAACTGAGGTATCACAACATTCTCTAAAGCACTGAATTCAGGAAGGAGTTGATGGAACTGATATACAAAACCGATGTCACTCTTACGAATGGCTGTGCGCTCTGCATCATTAAAATTTGTGCAATCTTGCCCGTTTAAATAGACCTTACCACTATCTGCTTTATCCAACATGCCTAAGATATGTAGAAGTGATGATTTCCCTGAGCCAGACGGCCCGACAAGCGCAATCGCTTCACCTTTAAAAATATCAGCTGATATGGAGTTTAAAACCTGAATTTCGCGTGTGCCCTGATGATATGATTTGGTGACATCACGTATGGCCAGAATAGGTTTTGGATGCCCTTGAGGCTGTTCTATTGTTTGTTGCGCGTATTGTTGCTGCTCTTGGTTTGCTTGATAATACTCACTCATAGCGCAATGCCTCCACAGGATCGAGACTGGCAGCTCGCCACGCTGGATAGATGGTTGCCAAGAAGGACAGTATCAGAGCCACAATGACAATGACTGTTGTTTCGACAGAATCCATTTTAGCGGGAAGTTTTGACAAAATTTGTATTTCTGGATTTATTCGAACGCCTGTGGCCCAGCCGATAAAACTTTGAATGGCATCTATATTCAAACAGATGGTCACCCCAAGTAAGAGACCTAAAATAGTACCACAGACACCAATAAAGGAACCTGTTGTCATGAAAATTCTCATGATGGCTCCTCTTGTTGCCCCCATTGTCCGTAAAACGGCTATGTCTTTGGTTTTGACTTTCACTAACATAACCATGCTAGAGATTATATTTAAGGCAGCCACAAAAACCACAAGACTGACAATGATGAACATCAAATTACGTTCAACAGCTAGGACACTAAAGAGTTTAGCATTGCGCTGCTTCCAGGTTGAGAGATTTGTGTCATTACCTGCTGCTTTAGCGATGTCTTGTTCTATTAATTCCACTTGCTTTGGTTTATTCACCATGACTTCAAGAGCAGACACCTGGTTCTTCTTAGAAAAGAACTTTTGTGCTTGATCTAATGGCATGAAAAGGACTTTTAAATCATATTCATAAATACCAACCTCGAAAATGGCTGACACACGATATGGCTTAACTCTTGGTGTGGTTCCAAACGGTGTTTTGGCTCCGCGCAGTGTGACGACATTGATTCGATCTCCGACACGAACCCCTAAGACATTCGCTAGGCGGCTACCAATAATGATGCCGTTAGAGTCATTAAAATTCTCTAATGTACCAGAGACTAAGTTCGTTGAGACTGTTGCTAGCTTATTGAGATCTTCTGCTCGAATGCCGCGCACATTGCCGAAATATTCCTGGTATTTTGAGGTCACCATGACCTGGCCGTCTATTACCGGAATAACAGCTTTAACACCTGGAACTGTTTTTATATTATTCGCGACACCATCAAAACCTGTGAATGGTTTGCCAAATTGTTGAATGACAACATGGCCGTTCATGTCGAGGATGTTTTTATATAATGTATCTCTAAACCCATTCATGACCCCCAAAACCACAATCAGGGCTGTGACCCCTAATGCGATGCCTAAAAGAGTGAGAATGGCAATAACTGAGATAAACCCTTCTCCCTTTGGTGGGCGAAGGTATCTAAAAGAAATCATCCGTTCAAATGAAGAGAACGGCATGGTAGCTGTACTTTTAGTATGTTTTTTGACTTGTTGTACGCTCGCCGTTTCATTCATTGAACTTTGATCTCTTCGTATATGCTTAGATGCTCAAAAAGCATCCACATTTAATAGCTTCAGTTGCCTACAAACAAACGCACTTCCTAAAAGCAGCGCTTAAGATTGCCCGTAAGCAACCGCATTGGCATCATGGCTCTCAGCTTTTAAAGACGCTGAACTACTTCTTCGCATATCACTTTATGCGCTCGATAACTATTTGCAGCCAGAAAAAGGAGTATCCACACTTATTATTTTACCCCATTTACCTAGTAACAAATGCTTTTCTAAGCTCGAGTTGTCCACTTACTACCATAATAGCTAATGCTAAAATGTGTTCTAGTTTAGGTCACTCACACGTGTGCTTAACTGCTTATTTTGTTGATAGCATCATCAAATGAGAGTTCTTCGCGTTCTCCTGATTTTCTATACTTAATTTCTACAATACCATTTTTAACGCCTTTTGGCCCTACGATCATTTGTATAGGTAAACCAATGAGATCCATGGTTTTGAATTTACCACCAGCTCGTTCATTTGTATCGTCTAACAAGCAATCAAAGCCTTTTTGTTGTAGAGACTGATATAAATTATTAGCGGCTTTGTCTGTTTCTTCATCGCCCGGTTTTAAATTGATGATACCAACATCGAAAGGTGCCACTGCTTTGGGCCAAATGATGCCATTGTCATCATGGCTTGCTTCAATAATGGCTCCCATTAAACGTGAAACACCGATACCATATGAGCCCATTT
This sequence comes from Hyphomicrobiales bacterium, assembly GCA_021775385.1. Taxonomy (GTDB): domain Bacteria; phylum Pseudomonadota; class Alphaproteobacteria; order Rhizobiales; family HXMU1428-3; genus HXMU1428-3. The sequence goes on from JAJFHW010000333.1 coordinate 3,310, forward strand.
GTAGTGCAATCAACTTTCCGTCAGGGCCTTGGACTTCACATTTCATAGGTTTTGAGTATTTATCACCAAAATAGAAAATATGTCCGACTTCAATGCCGCGTGCACTTACCTGATTATCTTTACTCACTTCATTTTCAAACTTTTCAGCATCATGCATTTCTTCCGTGGCTGCATAATGAGAAGTCCAGCTTTCAATAACCGAACTCAGATCACTATTAAAATCTACGCTTTCATCAGGTACTGGCATATCAATCAATTGCTGATCACAGAAGACTTCACTTTCCCCTGTCTCAGCAAGTAAAATGAATTCATGGCTTAAATCACCACCAATTGGACCTGTGTCAGCTTTCATTGGGATGGCTTTAACGCCTAACCGCTCAAATGTGCGCAAATATGCCACGAACATTTTTTGATATGTTTTTCTGGCATCTTCTTCTGATAAATCAAATGAATAAGCATCTTTCATCAAGAATTCACGGCCGCGCATTACACCAAAACGAGGGCGAATTTCGTCTCTAAACTTCCACTGCAGGTGATATAACGTTTTTGGGCAATCTTTATATGATTTTACACTATCTCTGAAAATTTGCGTGATTTGCTCTTCGTTTGTTGGCCCGAAGAGTAATTCGCGGTCATGACGGTCTGTTATGCGTAGCATTTCCTTGCCATAATCATCATAGCGGCCGCTTTCACGCCAAATATCGGCTTGTTGGATTGTAGGCATTAATAACTCAACTGCACCCGCCCTATTTTGTTCTTCTCGGACAATATTCTCGATTTTACGAAGAACCCTTAAACCCAATGGCAACCATGAATATATGCCAGCAGCTGACTGGCGAATGAGCCCCGCGCGCAGCATTAATTGATGAGAAACGATTTCAGCACTAGCTGGAACATCTCTTAGGACAGGCAAGAAGAATTGGCTTAAGCGCATGTTTGATTGCTCCCAGGATATTGTTATTTGTTAGCTTTATATTTAAAGCTAACCTTGGGCAAATAGAAAAACGTACTCAGTTAGATTGATATTTATTTTTGCTCATAGTTAATTTCATTTAACGAAGCAAGCTATGGCAACTGGCACAGCTAAAAGTAAAAACTGAAACCAAAAAGCACTCCGCTTTGGACTGCATTTTTTGCTAAACGCTTTAATTAGCTTCGTCAAATTTCGGCAAAAATGGAATATCATCAACTGAAATAAGATTATATGTATATACTGAATAGACTACAGCAAAGATAATACCTGCAATAATCGATGTTATGAGTGCCTTTTTTAACATATGCGGCACTGCTGGTGCGCTTTCAACTGACCCTGGTACAACGTCACCATCTTCTTGTTGAGTTTTTACACCAAAGGGTAAAACCATAAAGAGGGTCAACCACCAAATAATGAAATATGTAGCAATTGAAAGACTTAAACTCATCTACGCTTCCTCTAGCTCAACTAAAGTGCCACAGAAATCTTTTGGGTGTAAGAACATCACTGGTTTGCCATGAGCACCAATTTTAGGGTCACCGCTGCCTAATACTCTTGCGCCTTCACTTTTCAGCTTATCTCTAGCTTCGATGATATTATCAACTTCATAGCAAATGTGGTGAATGCCGCCAGCCGGATTTTTCTCAAGGAAGTTATTAATAGGGCTATCAGCACCTAGAGGTTCTAGAAGCTCAATTTTTGTATTTGGAAGTTCAATAAAGATCGTGGACACACCGTGATCTGGCTGCTCTTCTTTTGCTGAAAGAGTAGCACCTAGGCTGTTGCGATAGGTGTTTGCTGCAGCTTCAATATCTGGTACTGCGATGGCTACATGGTTCAAACGTCCGATCATTTATATGTCCTTTTTTCGTCTTTTAATTCGTCATTAATCTTTGTTTTGATGATCTAATCCAGAAAGAGTGCTTTTGTCTAGAGCATTTCTCTTTTGATGAATTCAATACCATATGCCACACTTTCTCTACAGAATTTGATAAATGGACTAAATTTGGTGCAAATGGATGGTTACCACTGGTTTCTTACCCCAATATTCATTCAAAGCAGAGCGTACACTTCGTCTTAAGGCCTCTTTCAGTGTCTTTTTATCCCCTCGCCTCTTTGAAGGGATGCTTTTGAACGTGCCATTTACTGCTTTTTCTATGATATCTTGCATTTCTCCGCTCTCTTGTTCGTGAGGAACCCCAAGCTCTGACCAACTTGGGCTTGAGATTAGATTTCCCTTGCTATCAACGACACATGAAACAGTCACGCAGCCAAGCGTTGATATTTTGCGGCGAACACGAATAGCATTATCATCTTCCAATATGAAATGTCCGTCACGATAGAGGCGGCCATTGGGTACTTCATCAATAATCTTTGGATCTTGTGGGAGAACAGATAACATATCTCCATTTTTGATAAGCTGTACTTTTTCAATATTTTTGCTTTTAGCGAATGCAGCTTGAGACCTTAGATGATGTTCTTCGCCGTGAACAGGCACCAGAACATTTGGTCTTATCCAGCTATATAGTTGCTCTAATTCACCGCGTCTTGGGTGGCCTGTTACGTGTACCGGTGCATCACTTTCCGTGATGATGTTTAAATCCATTCCAGCCAGGAGATTAATAATATAACCAACAGATCGCTCATTGCCCGGGATTGTTCTGGATGAGAAAATAATTGTATCTTTTGGTTTTAATTTAATCTTTGGATGGCTGCCCTCTGCGATACGTGCCATAGCGGCTCGACCTTCACCCTGGCTACCAGTTGCTAGAACAACGCATTCTTTTGCTGGAAGATGTTGAAAATCTTCGTCTGAGAGAAAACTATAGTCTTGTGGGATGTAACCAGTTTCTTTGGCTATACCTACAACGCGGTCTAATGCTCGGCCAGCTAAAATCACATATCGACCTGATTTGTAGGCAGCTTCTGCTACTGATTTTATCCGCGCAACGTTTGAGGCAAAAGTAGTAACGACAACGCGTTGTTTTGCATTTGCTATAATCTCTTCTAAGGTTTTTGCCACGTCAACTTCTGAAATAGAGGAGCCATCTCTGGTGGCATTGGTCGAGTCACAAACCAAAACATCAATGCCTTCATCTCCTAATTTTTTCAATCGGTTTTCATCTGTTGGAGGGCCGACAATTGGATCTGGATCTAACTTCCAATCACCTGTGTGAAAGAGAGTTCCGGCATCTGTTTTTATATGTAGACCTAATGGCTCAGGAATTGAATGCGCCATATCAACCATTTCAATAGAAAAAGGTCCTAGGTCAAATTTAGCCCGCCTTGGTACTTCTTTAATCGGTACTGTGTCTTGTAAACCCTCTCTTGCTAATTTGGCCTTTAGCATGGAAGCTGTAAAAGGAGTGGCATAAATTGGGACTTCTAAATTCTCCCATAGATCGGGTATGGCTCCATAATGATCTTCATGGGCATGAGTTAGAATTATGGCTTCGATGTTACGTTTTTCATTTTCAGCGAACGTGATATCTGGGACAATGATTTCAACACCAGGCTCTCTAGGTCCAGCGAAAGTGAGGCCTAAGTCTACCATGATCCATTTATAATCACCTGGTAAGCCGTAGCCGTACATCATGCAATTCATACCGATTTCGCCAACACCGCCCAATGGTACCATCACCATTTCGGCTTTTGGGGTGTCCAAATTTTTATTACTCATATTCTGAGTTATACCTTTCTAGCGCATGCTTCGTAAAAAACTGGATGCCAGTTTTACACCACATGCTTTGGAGAAATTAAAGAATTTCCCCACCCGTAATGAGCTTGATTGATTTATCTTTTAACTCAAGCTTTAAAGCGCCATTTTCATCTAGGCCGGCGAATTTGCCTGTCAATCTCTCTTGTCCAACTCTCACAGATAGATGCGCTCCAATGGGGGCTGCTTTCTCACACCATGCTTGTCTTATTTCTGTAAAATTATTTCCAGCATCCCAACGTTTTATCCAACGTTTAAGTGTTTCAATGAGTGCTGCTAATAAATCATCTCTTGTTACAAAACTTTCGTAGTTTGCAAGGCAAGTTGTGTCTCTTCCTTCAACAACTGGACTTGACTGAATATTAATCCCGATACCTATAACAACATGAGAAAACTGAGCGTCAGGCACGCTCACATTTTCAATTAATATACCGCCAAGTTTTGCTTCATTGATCAAAATATCGTTTGGCCATTTTAGTGTTAATTCTAATGACGACCGGCTGACTTGTTGTATCGCATCATAAACGGCTAGTGCTGTAACAAGTGAAAGCCCGGAAAGCTTGCCACCGTTAGCATTTATTGTTTGGGCAGTGCTTGCGTAAAGGTTCCCTTTTATAGAGACCCAATCTCGTCCTTGTCGGCCACGACCACCAGTTTGCTCATCACTAACTATCCAAAAGGGGCTTCTATCCCCGTTTTCTAAACATTTTTTGGCATGCTCATTTGTTGAGCTTAGAGTTTCGAAGCGCTCAATTCTTACAGTTGATGTTTTGTTTGATAGGTCGTTCATTTAATTTATCTACCCTGAACGCGACAGATTGACAATATCTCATAACATTTAGCGCTAATTCTCAAAGTAAAAGGCTCAGACCTTGAGATGTTATCCCCTGATCTGAGCCTTAGATTTTTTGGACGTTAATAGTCTTTTTTGATCTTTTATAGCTTAAACAGTTGGTAATAGTGCTTTAGCTGCCAGCCTTGCCCCATCTATGAGTGGGTTTGGATAGACGATATAAAACAGCACAAACAGGCCTGAAAGACCAAGAACCACTTTTAGTTGGCTTGGCATTTCATTAAATTCATCTTTGGCATCATCAAAGAACATGATTTTGATGATACGAAGATAATAAAATGCCCCTACCACACTGGCTAAAACACCAACAACTGCCAAGATGAACATATCTGCTTTAACGGCTGCCATGAAAACATAGAATTTTGCAAAGAAGCCGGCTAATGGCGGGATACCTGCTAAAGAGAACATTAATAGCGCGAGCATAAAGGCTGCTGGCAGGTTGTTTTGTGAAAGACCTCTAAGATCATCAATTTCTTCAACCATCTTTTCATTACGGCGCATTGAGAGAATGCAAGCAAAAACCCCAACGGTCATAACAAGGTAAATCATCAGGTAAATCAAAACACCTTCAACACCCTCACGGTTACCAGCGGCAAGGCCGACCAAAGCAAAGCCCATGTTACCAATGGATGAGTAGGCCATTAGACGTTTGATATTTGTTTGGCCGATAGCACCAAAAGCACCTAGAAGCATGCTGGCGATCGAGATGAAAATAATGATTTGGTTCCACTGTCCCGTCATCTCTGGAAACGCTCCATAGATGATGCGCAGAAGAATGCCCATAGCAGCGATTTTTGGACATACGGCAAAGAAAGCTGTTACTGGTGTTGGAGCACCTTCATAAACGTCTGGTGTCCACATATGGAATGGTACAGCAGATACTTTAAAGGCAAGCCCGGCCAGAATGAAGACTAAGCCAATGATCATCCCGATACTTACTGTACCGTCACTCATTGCTGTTTTCGCAATTTCTGAGAAATAGACTGATCCTGAGAACCCATAGACCATTGAACAACCATACAACAGCATGCCAGATGATAGTGCGCCTAGAACAAAATATTTCATTCCAGATTCACTTGAGCGGACATTGTCACGCCGGAATGCAGCCATCACATAAAGCGCTAATGATTGAACTTCAAGGCCAAGATACATCGCGATGAGATCATTTGCTGAAATCATCATCATCATACCCAGCAGGGCAAATAGCATCAGCACCATATATTCTGATTTGAACATGTCTGCTTCAGTGAGATAAGATATGGACATGTATATGGTAATGATTCCGCCGACCAGAACCATAATTTTCAAGAGTCGTGTAAAATCATTTATGACAAAGCTGTCGTTAAAGAGAGTGGTATTAACACCCCAATCCTTAACCAACATGAATACTCCCAGCGCCATTACCAGCATTGAAAGGCCCCAAACCAGCTTTTCTCCTTTGCCTTCTTGGAAAACACCGAGAAGTAATAAAATCAGCGCGCCAAGAAGTACGATAATTTCTGGCAAGAGTGGTAAATATTCTACCAGTGGGCTCGCATGTTCCATTCGTCTTAATTCCTTTTATAAAATTCTTAGTGGCTCCTTCAGGTTGCCCACAAGCAACCGTCGCGAGTTCCCTTTTAGTTGACTTTTTTAGTGCGGCTTCAGTTTCCCACTAGAAACCGCCGCAAGCATCCGAAAAGCCAACCGGAGCATGTACTTTCCTTTAAGGCTTCAGGGCTATTTTAGCCTGATCGAAAACTAATACGGCCTGGTTATAGTCTGTGATGAGTTTATCTACAGACACAGACATGACATCTAAAATTGGTTTCGGATAAATGCCGAATAGAATGGTCAGTAAAATTAACGGTATTAGATATGATATTTCTCTGCGGTTCATATCTGTAATCGTTTTTAAATTTGGTTTTTCTAACTCACCAAAAATAACTCGGCGATAGAGCCACAATGCATAACCAGCAGACAGGATCACACCTGAAGTTGCGACAAAAGCCACCCAGCTGTTTACTTTGAATATGCCGATAAGGGTTAGGAATTCCCCGACAAAACCAGATGTTCCCGGTAAACCAACATTGGCCATAGTGAACACCATGAAAGTGAAGGCAAAGATCGGCATATTATTTACAAGGCCACCATAGGCTGTGATTTCTCTTGTGTGCATACGGTCATAAACTACACCCACGCAAAGGAAGAGTGCTGCAGAGACAAGTCCGTGAGATAACATTTGGAAAATGCCACCTTCAATGCCTTGAACTGTGCCTGTAAAGATACCCATAGTTACAAAGCCCATATGCGCGACAGATGAGTAAGCGATTAGCTTTTTGATATCTTCTTGCGCTAAGGCGACGAGAGATGCATAGACAATGGCGATAGCGCTCAACCAAAAAACCATTGGGGCGAAGTCAGCACTGGCTATTGGGAACATAGGAATAGAAAACCTTAAGAACCCGTAGCCCCCCAACTTCAACAAGATGCCGGCCAAAATAACTGATCCAGCCGTTGGAGCTTCCACGTGTGCATCTGGTAGCCAGGTGTGGACAGGCCACATTGGCATTTTCACAGCAAATGATGCGAAGAAGGCGATCCAAAACCAATGCTGCATAGACATATACCACTTATCAGCATGAGGGAATTCATATGCCAGTAGTTTTGGTATTTCTGTTGTATCAGCGACTGAATACATTGCCATGATGGCGATGAGCATTAGTACAGAGCCTGCCAATGTATATAGGAAAAATTTGAAACTGGCATAAACCCGGCGCTTGCCACCCCAGACACCAATGATCAAGAACATAGGAATAAGGCCGCCTTCAAAGAAGACATAGAATAAAACAAGATCAAGCGAACAGAACACCCCAATGACTAATGTTTCTAGAATAAGAAACGCGATCATATATTCTCTTACACGATTTTGAATGCTGTCCCAGCTGGCGATAATACAAATGGGCATCAAGAATGTTGTTAAGATGACAAACAACATCGAGATCCCGTCGACGCCCATATAATAATTAAAGGCCCCGCCGAGCCAGTCATGGCGCTCGACAAATTGGAAATCTGCGGTTGCGTTATTAAAATCAACCCAAATAAGCAGGGAGATTAGAAATGTAATTACTGTTGTCCATAATGCTACATACCGCGCATTTTGCTGAGCACCTTCAGTTTCACCCCGAATGAGGAAAATAAAAGCAGCACCAATGAGCGGTAAGAAAGTCACCGCGGACAAGATTGGCCAATCTGTCATCATTGCCCTG
>JAJFHW010000334.1 GCA_021775385.1 Hyphomicrobiales bacterium
GCAGGCATGTCTTCATCAGGACTACCATTAGGTCTACAACTCATCGGTAAACCGTTTGACGAAGGCACTTTGTTAAAAGCCGGTCAAGTGATAGAACAAGCAGCAGGCGAGTTACCAAAGCCAACAAAGTGGTGGGCATAGCGCGGTTGCTGTGCCGGTTGCTTTGTGGGCAACTGAAGGCACGCTAAAAGATAAGGCAACTGAAGTGTAACAAAAAGCGCTTGGAATAGTAGTGAGAGAAAACAGCGACGGTTGCTTTGTGGGCAACTGAAGGAGCATAAAGAATGACAATTAAAGCACCAAAAGATTGCACTTCAATGGATGATGTTCGCGCTGAAATTGATCGCTTGGACGAGCAGTTGGTAACTTTAATTGGAGAGCGCTTTAATTATGTTGATCGGGCCTGGCAATTAAAAGAAAATCCGGCAGATGCAACAGTGCCATGGCGCATTCAACAAGTGATCGATAAAGTTCGAGCTCATGCTGAAGAAAAAGATGTCCCACCACGGCTTGTAGCAGCCCACTGGCGGCAAATGATTGGCTGGTTCATTCAGTATGAAGAAGAAAAATTGGATGAAAAGCAATCAAAAGAATAATTTCTCTTGATATTGAATCAAATTTAGACTTAAGTATCAACAACAGATTAAAGTGTGTCGCTTAAAAGTGGCTACCGGTTTTAGGAAAAAGACACGCTTAAGAAAAAACTAGAGTATGTTTCTAGAATTTTATATGAAGTAACATGCTCTTATTAGTTCGAGTTTTATGAACCTCTGGGGAGGGGTCATGAAAAAGGAACAAAACAAAGTGAGGCAAAAAATTGCCCCTTGTTTTGTTCCTTTTTTGCTTTCAGGCAGGCTTTCTTTTTTTAGCAGAGCCATAAAAACCTATTTTATCCCAAAAACCTCCAACAACTAAATGAGCCCAAGCTAATTGTTGCATTGGTTAATTCATGAATACGGTTAGCTCTTTTCAGAAGAAGCAAGTTGAGCTTGAATGACCCGCCAAAGATAGTAAACGTTCGAATGCAGCAATGTATGTTTGCGACCAAAGCGTACAATCACCAAATCATGCTCAGGCAATAAATAAACAAGTTGCCCTCCATGCCCAACAAAATAGGTAAATGGGCCTTGAATGGCTTCATTCGTACGGTCAAGAATATCATGCCGAACATGAAGGCCATAAATACCTTCGCGCAAGTCTTGAGCTTTAAATCTTCCAGGCACCATATATTTGATAACACTCGATGATTGTAAAAACGGAGTGAGAGATTGAGGTTCGTCTGTTTGGTTCGCTTGATCTATGGTAATGCCATTCTTTGAAAGGAAATAAGCAACCTTGGCCCAATCTTCAACAGTAGCAAACAGGCAGCAATAAGGGGTCACACTCCCTTCATTTGTAAAGGTACGCCAATGGGCATGAGCTGCCCCAGCTGGTCTCCATATTTTTTCGGATAAAAGTACATTCAGTGGCTTTTTATAAATGTGAGTGAGCATCAAACCAAGAAGTGCGGTGTTCACATTCTGATAGTGATAATCGGATGAAGGGGCTTCCGGCATTTTTAACTGGGACAAAATGCCAGGTAAGCCTTCAATATGCATTTGAGCAAGCAAAGTAAACGGGTTAGATGCATCTTTATCCGGTCCGCGTTTCGCATCTTTGGCCAAAGGTTTCGGTGGACCTTTCTTTTCAATTTGTAGGCCACTGCGCATTGTTAAAAAACGCTCAATCGTTTGGTTTTTCAGACCCTCGTCTTTTAAATCAAGCAAATAAGTACCAATGGAGCTATCAAGCCCGCCGATCTCGCCCTCATCAATGGCTTTTAATACCAAATAACCGATAAGACTTTTTGCCATTGAATATGAATTGAACTGAGTTTTTTCATTAAAGCCGGGGCGGAAATAAGCATATTTTAGTTGGCCCTTATGATAAGCCACCAAAGCATCTGTTTCATTTTCTAGGTTTAGTTGCTGTAATTTCTGGCCGTACTCACTATCAAGAGCGGCGTCAGCTTGAAATTTATGGGGCCATTGTTGAGCTTTCCCAACAACATCAACATAAATACCCTTGGCAGGCCAGGTTTTAGCAGGGAAGCCTTCTTCAGCAATCGCTATCACATGAGGGTAGCGATAAGCAACAGCACCCGTTCCAAGCGCCAAGAGAACAAGAATAAGCAAAAGTAAAATCAGAAGTTTTTTCATCAAAATTCCTCAATAAGTTTGCCCTCAGACAGACTAATTATCGCCAAAGTGAAAATTAAATGGCAAGAAGTGTCAGCCAACCGGTAAAACAGTACGCCAATCTGCATGAAAAGCGCACAGATGATATTGCCCTAAATCAAACATTACGGTAAACAGTTCCCTTCAAGCAAGTTATGCATCGGGGATAAGAGAATATTTCATCCTTGTGTGCCAGATTTGCGGCAATTGATAAAGCGGATACGAAGTGGGTATCTAAAGCATAATAAAGCGGATACGAAGTGGGTATCTGAAGCATAATAAAGCAGATACGAAGTGGGTATCTGAAGCGCATAAAATAACACTCTAGAATCTTTTAAGAGGTCAAAATGTCATCTGATAAATCACATCTAGTTAAGGGCGCCACAGGAGATTGGGAGGTCGTTATCGGCCTTGAAGTGCACGCCCAGGTGACATCAAATTCAAAGCTATTCTCAGGCGCATCAACAGAATTTGGCGGAGCGGCCAATGATCATGTCTCACTCGTCGATGCAGCCATGCCAGGCATGCTCCCGGTGATCAATGAAGAATGCGTCAAACAAGCCGTACGAACTGGCTTAGGGTTGAAATCAGAGATCAATCTATTTTCCCGCTTTGACCGGAAAAATTATTTCTATCCCGATTTGCCACAAGGTTACCAAATCTCGCAATTCCAATACCCAATAGTAGGGGAAGGCGTTGTTGTTTTAGATATGAAAGATGGTTCAACCTTTGAAGTTGGCATAGAACGGCTACACCTTGAGCAAGACGCTGGTAAATCCATGCACGATCAGCACCCAAGCTATTCTTATGTGGATTTTAACCGCACCGGTGTCGCGTTGATGGAAATTGTTTCTAAACCAGATATGCGCTCAGCAGAACAAGCAAAAGCTTACGTAACAAAGCTGCGCACAATCCTTCGCTACCTTGGCACATGTGACGGAAACATGGATCAAGGCTCAATGCGCGCTGACGTGAACGTCTCTGTGCGCCGCCCGGGTGAAGAGCTTGGCACAAGAACAGAAACCAAAAACGTGAACTCAATCCGCTTCATTGGTCAGGCCATTGATCATGAAGTGATGCGTCAAATCGACGTTCTGGAAGATGGCGGCACAATCGACCAGGAAACATTGTTGTTCGACCCCAAAACCGGCAAAACAAGATCCATGCGCTCGAAAGAAGAAGCACATGACTATCGCTATTTTCCATGCCCAGATCTATTGCCACTGGAATTCGATCAAGCCTTTGTTGATGAAATGAAGAAAGATCTTCCTGAATTGCCTGATGAAAAGAAAGAGCGGTTCATAAAAGATTATGGTCTGAGTAATTATGACGCTGGTATTTTGGTGGCAGATAAAGCTTCATCTGGGTTCTTTGAGCAAGTAGCCAAAGGAAGAGACGCAAAACTTTCATCAAACTGGGTCACAAACGAATTCTTCGGCCGCCTCAATAAAGAAGGCAAAGACATTGAAACAAGCCCTGTGAGTGCAGACCAACTAGGCGGCATCATAGATCTAATTTCAAAAGGTGATATTTCAGGTAAAATCGGGAAAGAGCTTTTTGAAATCGTTTGGGAAGAGGGCGGAGACCCAGCTCAAATCGTTGAAGAGCGTGACATGAAAGCAGTAACAGACACCGGCGCAATTGAAGCGATCCTAGATGAAATCATCGCCAATAACCCGAAACAAGTTGAAGGCGTAAAAGAGAAACCTCAACTCATCGGATGGTTCGTCGGACAGGTCATGAAACAAACCCAAGGCAAAGCCGACCCGAAAGTGGTGAACGGTATCTTGAAGGAAAAGCTAGGGCTTTAATTATATAATCATACTGAGTAATACAGGCAAAGGCCGACAACGCTCGCGTTCGAAGAAAAAGCCCTGCATGGTCACAAAAGATCATGCAGGGCTTCTCTTTATTTCTTATCAACCAACACCTCTAAATAATCAGCAGCAATAATAGAACTGCCATCTTTAGCAATATTAAAGCGCTCTATCAGTGCAATCATATCTTTTGTCAGCTCTTCTTGTTGAGCTGGTTCCAATGCCAAAAAGGCTTTATGAACCGGCCCATAATAAGTGCGGAACATATCAATAAACGCCATCGAGCTTTCAAAGCGGAGTTTAAAAGTTTTTGGTGTAATTGAGATGTTGGAAGCTTGATTTCCAAAGTTCTCTTGAAGCCATTTCTGTGTTCCCCAACGAGCAGGTGATTGAACACCAGCTGGTGGCGGCACAAAGCGACCAAGGGTTTTGAAAAGCTGTCCAATAAACCCATCCGGTGTCCAGTTAGCAAGGCCAATCCGGCCACCAGATTTACAAACGCGCAAGAGTTCAGAAGCCGATTGTTCCTGATTTGGTGTAAACATCACACCAAAGGTCGAAACAACACCAGTAAACGAACCATCATCGAAAGGTAAATTCTCAGCATCAGCCACCTTGAAATTAATATCAAAGCCTTCAGCGTCTGCGCGCTTGCGGCCCATCTCTAACAAGTCGCCAACATAGTCACTCGACGTCACCTCATAGCCACGTCGCGCCATGGCAAGAGTTACATTGCCATTACCAGCGGCAACATCAAGAACTGGAGCACCAAAGGGGAGGTCCATTGCTTCAGCTAAGGTCTCTCCAACTAGTTGAAGCTTAACACCAACCTTGGCATAGTCACCTGAACCCCAGGCAGCATTTTGTTTTGTCTTAATAGCTTCAAAGTCAGGTGAAACTTGTCCCGTCATTTCATTTGTCATAATCTATCTCCAATCAGATTGTTAATTTGCAGAAATTTAATTTTTAAATTCTGTCGTTGTATGAAGAGGTGATACAAAATTAACAAATCTACAGATGTGCAAAATATCACACATTGGAGTAATTATGAAATTCAGTTGTCAGCTAATACTCTTTCCTTGGTGTTCCAAACGTTTTCGAACAAGGCTAATAGCACCCCTTAAGTGATAAAACTGATCAGAAAATTCTTTTGGCACCGGGATCAATTGCACAGCAGTCTCTATACGCTCTAGTTCGTCCGTATTCGTCGCAAAAAGCTCATTGCTTTCATCAAGGTTGATGTTGTGCTCCAAGGTTTTCAATTGTTGATACCAGTGAAGCAACCTATTTCTAATGCGCCAGTTATATAAAAGAGGGGCTAACTTAAAAATGGGAAAAAGTACTGTCGCTATAGGCAGCAACAAGATAAATGATCGCTGTAGAAAAGAAGCTAACCAAAAAGGTAAATAACGCTGCAAGAAGGGTACGCCATCTTTATAAGAGCGTTTGGTATCTGAAGTGACCAAATATTCAGGATCATTCATTTTCGGAAATTCTGCCGTTTTTTGAAAAACATCACCTTTGCTATGCACTTCTTTTAAGGCTTGAATAAGCAATCCAGCTAGAGCGGGATGCAAATTTTCTTTGGCAACAAGAGCTGCAGATGGAGCAATGAGGTTTACATTTTGAGACGGAATGTTATTTACAAAATCTATCGTCCCTTCAGGGAGAGTGATTTTAGAAAGATAAGGAAATATACGAGTATAGGCCTCAGCTCGTTCAAAATTCATCAGTTTCAGAGTTTTCTTCTTCAAAAGCCCTTGTATAAAAGGTGAGCGCGGAGCAACTACAAGAAAAACCGCATCAACCCTGCCATCTTCAAGAGCATCAATAGCAGATGAACCGCTAAGAGTTAGCAATTGCGCAGTCTTAGCTGATATACCGTTTATAGAAAGTAACGCATTAGCTAATTGGCGCGTGCCGCTGTTTTTTGGCCCAACAGCAATGCGTTTGTTTGTTAAATCGGTCAACCGTTTAATCTCTAAATCAGAGCGATAAAACACCCAAACAGGTTCTAGAAAGATGCGCCCTAAAGACATAAGACCATCTCGCTTAGCTGCCATAGAGACGCCGCCTTGCATAAGAGCAAGTTCAATTGGTTGTTCTTTCGAACGGAGCCTCTTTAAATTATCGAGAGAGCCAGCTGAGGAGAGAACTTTGAGTTCAATGTCAGATCTTTTTAGAATTTCAGCGTAATTTTTTCCAAAGGCATAATAAGCACCTTTGGTACTACCTGTAGAAATTGTGATAGTTTTAGGTGGTGCTGGTTCAATAAATTGAAAAGTCGCCCAAAAAGCACCGCCAATAACCAATATGGCTGGCACAACTACAAAAAACATATCTTTCACTTTAGAGAATGACATTGGTGTTCTCCCCATCATTTTAATATTCATGAAAGACGATTTAGAATGGATCAGTCAATAGACCTTTATCAATCTTATTGATATTTCGTCTAATAAGTCACTAAATTCAATAGGTTTATATGGTTTGGCGTTCGTTGTTCGCTTGAAACCATTTTAATGGTATAAAGTTCAAATTAATAAAAAGTCATAAGGAATAAAACGGCTCCTCTAAACGTGGACATATTAGCGCATCTAAAAATGTAGAAAATCGTGTGAGGAGAACGTATTATGATTAAGTCTAATGGGCCCCAAAAAGGGCTCCGTGATTTTTTTTGAATGCAATCAAAAGGAAACCACCGCTCATGACCAAAGCAAACCATAACAAAACGTCTAGGAAAATCAGAGTGAAGTGTTTATTTGGAGTTTTGGTTTTAGGGGCGCTCTTAAACATAAGTGGAGCAAATGTTGCTAACAGCAAACAGAGCCAACAGAGAGAGAAGAGTATAGATACACCAGAAAATACAACATATGAAATTGTAAGCCCCCCAACTTGCCTAAATTATAAAGGTGAAAAAGTACAATTCATCAACACTCAAAGGGGCCGCAAAGGGGTTGCTGCAGGAATGGCGAACAAAGATAAAACAGGGGCGCCAGTTATCTACAGGTCAAACTTTGGTGCCGCCCCAAAAGAATTCCAAAACTTTATTGATAGACATGAATGCGCCCATCAGCAAACCGGGGATATCGATCGACCTCATCCCCCGCGTAATGGTCCAGAACATTTAATGAATGAAAGCATTGCAGACTGCATCGCAATCATGCGCCTTCGAGATGAAGAAAGCTATGACAAGGCAGGGTTCGATCGCGTCGCAGCGGCAATGAGAAATGATATGGAAAAAATTGGATTTCCAAAAATTAGCGTCAGTAGCAGAATTAGCAATATTACGAACTGTTATAAGAAATACGAAAGTGCCGAGAGCTTCATAAATAAAGTTTTAAAGCGACGTGGTTTGATGAAGCAATAGCTTAAATCTAAAATTTAGGCGTTAAGCTGTTCTGTCAACTCAAGCCAGTTCTCTTCTATTTCTTCAATATCACGTTGAGTAAGGCCACGCTCCATAGCAAGCTCTTTTACTAATTCAGGGTCTTTTTCATAAAGTGTGACATCGTCTAACTTTACATCAATGACTTTAAGTTCATCATTTAACTTAGCTATCTTTTTCTCAAGTGCTTGAATCTCTTTGCGAAGGGGCGCTTGGAGGGCGCGTTTTTCAGCAGCTAAACGGCGTTCTTCTTTGCGGCTAACTTTAGGTTTATTGCCAGCATTATTTTTGTCTTGTGGCTTAGTCTTGCCGCCCCGTGTTTGCAAAAGCTCTTTTCTGTAACTTTCCATATCACCGTCATATGAAACGGTCGTTCCATTATCGACCAACCAAAGCCGGTCAACAGTGGCTTCTAATAAATGCCTATCATGAGAGATAATAATCACAGCACCTTCATACTCATTAATCGCGTGAATAAGCGCTTCACAACTATCCACATCAAGGTGGTTGGTAGGTTCGTCAAGAATAAGAATATGAGGAGCATGAAAACTAGCTAAAGCAAATAATAATCGTGCTTTTTCACCACCAGAAAGGAGTGCCGCTTTCGTATCAGCCTTTAAGGGGCCAAACCCAATCGCAGCGCATTTTGCGCGTTTCTGTGCTTCAGTTTTATCTTTCATCAGTTCAGCAATATGATCATATGGAGACTCTTGTGGATTTAGCTCATCCAATTGATGTTGAGCAAAATAACCAATAGAACATTTCTTCGAAGATTTCCGAAAGCCATCCATTGGAGCAAGTTGCCCCATCAAAAGCTTTGCCATTGTCGACTTGCCATTGCCGTTTGAACCAAGCAAGCCAATGCGATCATCCGCATCTAAATTCAAATTCAAGTTGCGCAATACTGGTTTGTTCTCTTCATAGCCAACTGAACAATCATCAAGACGAATAATTGGATTGCCAAGTTTTGTCTTTGAGCTCGGAAATATAAAAGGAGCAACCCTGTCATCAATCTGAGCAGCAATGGGTTGCATCTTTGCTAAAACTTTCAAACGAGACTGAGCCTGCTTTGCTTTAGAGGCCTTGGCTCGAAAACGGTCAACAAAAGCTTCAAGGTGACGGCGGGCATCATCTTGCTTTTTCATCATCTTTAGCTCGAGCCGTTGCTGCTCTCTGCGTGTATCTTCAAATTGATCATACCCACCAGTGTATAGAGATAGTTTTTGTTTGTTCAGGTGCAGAATATGAGTAACAGACTTGTTTAATAGTTCTCGATTGTGAGAAACCATCAACACCGTATGCGGATAGTTCTTTAAAAAGTTTTCAAGCCAAAGTGTGCCTTCAAGATCAAGATAGTTGGAAGGTTCATCAAGTAATAAAATATCAGGTGCTGCAAAAAGGGCCGCAGCAAGAGCCACTCGCATACGCCAACCACCAGAAAATTCCGAAGCGTATCTCTGTTGAGAAACTTCATCAAACCCAAGGCCAGACAAAATAGTTGCAGCTCTGGCAGGCGCTGAGTGCGCGTCAATATCAAGCAGTCTTAATTGAATTTCACTAATACGGGTTGGATCTGTTGCCGTGTCAGCTTCTTTCAATAGGGCATGACGCTCTACATCAGCTTCTAATACTATATCTAATAAAGAGGTTTCACCTGAAGGAACTTCTTGCGCCACATGACCAATGCGCTGGGTCTTGGGCCAGCCAATGCTGCCATCATCAACGGCCAGCTCGCCTGTAATCAATTTCAAAAGGGTAGTTTTGCCTGTGCCATTCCTACCTACAATACCAACCTTATGGCCTGATGGTATAGCGATACTGGCATCAGAAATTAAAAGACGGCCATCAATTCGAAAAGTGAGGTTATTAATGTGCAGCATTGGCTCGGAAGGATCCCCAGTTAGGAAGTTAGTATGTTGAAGGTTTTTGTCTGTAACTTTATGAAAAGTGATTTGTAAAGTTTGGTAAGCTCGCAATTGAAGACCTGAGAACCCAATTGTCAAGCTATCTAGGTCCAAACTAGATGAATTTAAGCGATTGTTTCAGAATTTGCGCGGCATAAAAACAAATGTTCGGGGTTTTTAGGGTTAAAAATGGGGGGAAAATCCAGTGTTAACTGTAAATTACTCTATAATTGGCTCAAAATGATCAAAAATTAATACGAAACGCCTAATTTAAACTTATAAATTTTTATGCTAGATTTAGAATCTACTAGTTGGTAGAATTCAATTGTGCGCATGTAAAATAATAAACAACGTAAACGCGCCTAAACCTAGTGGACAGCACGTAAGAGAAGTAAAACAATGCTCGAGTAATAATCACTTAAGACAAAAATAAATATAAAAGAACAAAATGACTTAAGTTGAACACGAGGATTAAATTTTGGGGATCATAAGTCCGTTTATCTGCTAAAATAGGCAAATAGGCGGGATTAGCTATAAGCGGGAAGAATTATGAGCAAAACAAACACAAAACATAAAGTTTCAAAGATCGCACAATTAGCTAGTAAGCTGTCTTGTGCAGCATTATTAGCGATCGCTATTTCAGCAACGCCAGTAACGATAAATAGTGTCTCAGCTGCTGATACAGCAGTTTCTATACCAAAAGATAGCCTGAATTCAGTTATGTGGGATTTTATGGCCAAGGAACACTTGCTGACGGATGCAAGCAGCAAAAAAATCGTCATGAATAACAGTATCTTAGTGCATGCGCCTAAAGTTGCTGAAGACCAGTTAAACCTCCCTATTCATGTTGATGCACGCAGCATAAAGAATATACAAAAAATCGTCGTAATTGCTGACTTAAATCCAATTCCAAAAGTTTTAACTTATGAACCAAGGCAGGCTGAAGCAAGAATAAGCTTTCGTATTAAAGTAGGGCAAGCCACTCCAGTAAGAGCTGCGGTTTTAGACAAAGACGGTGTCTGGCACGTTGGCGGGACATTTGTTGATGCCTCAGGCGGTGGTTGCTCACAACCAGCTGTTGCTTATGGTAATGATGACTGGGTTAAAAGATTAGCCGAAATCAGAGGAAGAATCTGGAGAACACCAGGTCAAAAATCTGCAAAACTCAGATTTTCAGTGCGCCACCCAATGGACACAGGCTTGGCAGATGGCATTCCCGCATTTTTCATTGAAAAATTGGAATTAAAAGGTGCTGACGGGAAACTGCTTGGTAACTTGTATATTAACGAGCCGATTTCAGAAAACCCAACAGTTACACTCTTTCCAATACTGAAAGAAGCAACAACAGCCGTTCAAATCACAGGGCGGGATAATGAAGGCAACTTGATTGATGTCGCTGTACCGGCACCTGTTCAATCATCTGCTTTGCAAAACTGAATTGAAGTAAAATCAAAATTAAAGACAAATGAGGTGTCCTGATGGATAAAGTTCGTCGCTCGCTATTAATAGGGGGCGCTTCTAGTCTGGTAGCCCCAATTCTGCCAGCCCCAATTTCGCCATTAAATGCAGCCCCCCTAAGATACAATCTAAAAGCACAAAGAATTGCGTATAATTCGTATGTCGTGATTGGTAAAACTGAAGACTATTCTCCAGATAATGGCGGAGACATTGTTAATGTAGCGTTTATCGATACATCTGATGGCGTCGTGCTTATTGATACGGGCTCATCAAGAAGGTATGGAGAAGCATTAAAGCAGTTGATTTATGCGACAACTGGTAAAGATGTTATTCGTGTTTACAATACCCACTTTCATCCGGACCATTGTTTAGGCAATCAGCTATTTGACAAGAAAAAAATAGCAGCCTTACCAAAAACGATCTCAGGTCTAAAAGCTTCAGGTGAAGATTTCTCAAGTAATTTATACCGAATTCTTGGAGATTGGATGAGAGGAACAGAAGTCATTATTCCGGAACACGTAATAAATTATAGTTCGGAAAAATTTGGCAAACACAGATTTGAAATGCTTCCCTTTAAAGGGCACACTGATGCAGACTTGGCTATATTGGATCATGAAACGGGTGTTTTATATGCAGGAGACATTTGTTTTCTTGATCGAGCTGCAACCACACCACATGCAGATCTTGAGAGCTGGCATAAATCTCTTAAAGAAATAAAGAAAATACCTCATAAAATCATTTTTCCAGGGCACGGTCCAGCTGATACAACAAGTCGTTCAATTGAGCAAACTGACACTTACCTGACATGGTTGGAAAAGAATCTTACAAAGTCGGCACGAAGTGGTAAGGACATGTTAGAGGCTGCAAAAATGCCAATACCAGAAAAATTTCAATCTATAGACGTCATTGAGTTGGAAATTGAGCGCTCAGTCGCCCATCTTTACCCTGGTATCGAAGAAAAAACACTTCCTTTTCTTGGACAGGGAGATAGCTAAGGTGCTGTAATTTAAACATTTTTTTTGATCTCTCATTAAAAACTCAAAAAAGATGTACTTATTGCCAATAAACTGGAAGAGCAAGCTCGGCTAACGTCTAAGATAGTCGTTAATTACATTGGAAGTAAACGGTTAGTTTCATTCTGAAAAAAGCAATAAACAGTCAGATAAATTTTGGGATAGACAGAGATCTTACTTGCTCTCAGTAGATTCTAAGATATGATTTAATTGTTATCTTTTCTCATTTCAAACACATTCATAAACAATCTTTGAGTGTTCTATGAAATAAAAGAATAGAAAACAATAATCGTTAAATTTCCAATTTATGAGACGAATAAAATTTTAACAAAGTCCTAGGGGAAGGGAACATAAGTATGCGCCTAAGAAGAGCAATCTTAGCGGCGGCAAGTATTCTTGCTATCGCAGCTAGTACTCCGGCTTCAGCCGAGGGTGTTAGTATTGACGACATCCTAAATGACCAAAAAACAGGTGGAGACATCGTAACGAATGGCCAAGATATCCGTGGCCAACGTTTTAGTCCGCTTGACAAAATTAATACATCAAACGTAGCTAACTTGGCACCAGCATGGGTATTCTCATTCGGTGGCGAAAAGCAACGTGGACAAGAAGCACAGCCAATCGTATCTGATGGCATCATCTACGTAACTGGTTCATACAGCCGTATGTGGGCGATCGACGCAAAAACCGGTGAAGAAGTATGGCAATATGATGCTCGTCTTCCTGAAGGCATTCTTCCTTGCTGTGACGTTATTAACCGTGGCGCAGCTATTTTTGGTGATAAAGTTTACTTCGGTACACTTGACGCTCAAATCGTAGCGCTAGACAAGAAAACTGGTAAAGTTGCTTGGCGCAAAAAAATCGATGATTTTAAAGCTGGCTTCTCTTACTCAGCTGCTCCATTGATCGTTCCATCAAAACATGGTCCATTGCTTGTAACTGGTGTTTCAGGCGGCGAATTCGGTATTGTTGGTCGTGTTGATGCGCGCAACGTTGAAACTGGTGAGCTAGTTTGGTCTCGTCCAACCATTGAGGGCCATGTTGGTACCCTTAAAGGTAAAAAATCTACAATGACTGGCAAGAAAAACGAATCTTGGCCTGGTGATATGTGGAAATGGGGCGGTGGCGCTACTTGGCTTGGCGGTACATACGATCCAGATACAAAACAAATCTTTATCGGTACTGGTAACCCAGCTCCATGGAACTCACACTTGCGTCCTGGTGACAACAAGTGGTCATGTGCTCGTCTAGCTATCAACCCTGATACAGGCGAAATCAACTGGGGCTTCCAAACAACTCCTCACGATGGTTGGGACTATGACGGCGTGAACGAAGTTATCTCGTTCGATGCAGACGGCAAAAAACTTGCTGCTACTGCTGACCGTAACGGTTTCTTCTATGTTCTTGACCGTGTAACAGGTAAATTCCACAATGGCTTCCCGTTCGTGAAACAAATTTCATGGGCTAAAGGCTTAGACAAAAATGGACGTCCTGTATTCAACAAAGACAACTATCCTGGAAATCCAAAAGCTGGCAAAGACGGCAAAAAAGGTAAAGCAATCTTCGCTGTACCAAGTTTCCTTGGTGGTAAAAACCAAATGCCAATGGCTTACAGCCAACAAACTGGTCTTTTCTACGTTCCTTCAAATGAATGGGGCATGGACATCTGGAATGAGCCTGTATCATACAAAAAAGGTGCAGCTTACCTAGGTGCTGGTTTCACAATCCGTCCAATTTTCAAAAGCCATATTGGTTCTTTGAAAGCTGTTGAGCCACTAACTGGTAAAGTTGTGTGGGAATATAAAAACAAAGCACCTCTATGGGGCGGCGTTCTTACAACAGCTGGTGGCCTTGTATTTACAGGAACACCTGAAGGTTACCTAAAAGCGTTTGACGCAAAAACAGGTAAAGTTCTTTGGCAATTCCAAACTGGTTCAGGTATTGTTGCTCCACCAGCAACTTGGGTACAAGATGGCCAACAAGTCATCGGTGTTTCAAGCGGTTGGGGCGGTGCTGTTCCACTATGGGGTGGTGAAGTAGCCAAAACTGTTAAGTACCTTAACCAAGGTGGTGCTTTCTGGTTGTTCAAACTTCCTAAGAAAATGGCTGCTAAATAAGTAGTTATTCTCTACCGATCATGATTAGTCCCGGGCTTTTTTAAGTCTGGGACTTTTTTTTAGTATTTCGTCCTATAGACTATTAAATCATTACCTTTAAAAAATACGTGATATTTGGTATAGAAGTCTATGTATATTGCTGAATTAGAAAATACATATCCAAACTTGGAAATCAGGGCTTGAGTAACTTTCTTCAGCATACATATATAAATTCATTTAGAATTAAGTTTAAGAGCACATTTTTTTAAAAGTCATTACTTGGTGTCACATATATGGTACTCTTAAGCATGCGTGAACACCATATGGTAAGACACACTAAGGTATGACAACGCTAAGGTAATGACCTAGGGAATATAAAAATGAAACGCATTCTCATAATTGATGATCATCCGCTTTTTCGCGAAGCATTACATAATTCTATTAAAAGCATAATGCAGCGCGTTGAGATCCATGAAGCGGAAACAGTTGATGATTCAGTTCAAATCCTAAAAAATATAGGTCGCTTTAAATTAGCCCTTTTGGATTTG
>JAJFHW010000335.1 GCA_021775385.1 Hyphomicrobiales bacterium
TGGCAGTTGCAATCGCCCTCAAGGCTAATAGTATTTATTTAAGTTTTACAGCGTTCATGGGGCGTATGGGGGTTGCCGAATTTGCTCATGCGCTTGCTCATTTGAAAGTACCCGCTCAGTTTGTGCAAATTCTTCTTTTAATGGTGCGCTATGTAGATGTTTTGCGGTTAGAGCTTGAGCGCTTACGCATCTCTATGAAATGCCGAGGGTTTCGCTATTCGACAAGCTGGCATTGCTGGAAGAGTATTGGTCATTTAATCGGAATGTTATTTGTTCGCTCAATAGAACGAGGTGAGCAAATTTTAATTGCCATGAAATGCCGAGGATTTCAGGGCACCTTCCCCCTTCTTCATCATTTTCATTATGGTGGCCAGGATACTCTTTTGATACTCACCTTCTTTTCAGGCCTTTTTCTTTTTTTATATGCAAGCTCTTTGATTGATTTCGCCTCTATTTTGGAGCTTTTTCACTATGGCTGATCCTTATTTTTCACTGCAAAACATTTCGTTTGCTCGTTCCGGGTTTTCTCCCCTCTTTCGAGATTTAAATTTCAAAGTTTTGAAGGGAGAAAACATTGGGGTGATTGGCGGCAATGGAGCAGGAAAAACCAGCCTCTTTCATTTGATGATGGGTTTGTTGCTACCAAACTCAGGTGAGATCATTGCCTTTGGTAAGCATCGCAAAACTGAAGATGATTTCTATGATGTGCGTACAAAGGCCGGTTACCTGTTTCAAAACTCTGATGATCAATTGTTTTGCCCTACCGTTGAGGAAGATGTGAGCTTTGGCCCTTTAAACTTAGGGATGAGCCACAACGAAGCAAAAAAGGTAACGTCAGAGATTTTAAATCAATTAGGTCTTTCTGGTTTTGAAAAACGGATTACTCATCATTTGTCTGGTGGGGAGAAACGTCTTGTCGCACTTGCCAGTGTTCTTGCCATGAGACCTAAAGTTTTATTGCTTGATGAACCAACTACCGGCCTTGATGATTTGGCTTATAAACGCCTTGCCGACATTTTAAGAAACCTGGATATTTCTAAAATTATCATTTCTCATGACGACGCGTTTTTATCTGCTTTAACTGAGAAAACCTATCGCCTTGAAGATGGGCAACTACACCTCACCTAAAAGAAAAGCCCTCCAAAATTTTGGAGGGCTTTTTAACAGTCTTACTATCTAGAAATGTTTAAGCTGCAATTTCGTTTAAAAAATTATCAATTTCTAATCTGAGACGATCTGCATCTTTCTCAAGCTTTGTAGACGCATGATGCACCTCCTCTGCTGATACGCTGGTTTTATCAGCCGAGTGATCAACACCAGAAACTGCGCTTGCTAATTCAGCTGAGTAAGATGCGGTTTCTTGAACATTTGAAGAAATTTCACTTGTCACTGCTCCTTGCTCATTCATTGCATCAGAAATTGAACTTGAGAGCTTATCAACCTGTGTCATAGTGTGGGCAATATCATTAATCTCTGTTGCGGTATCTTTTGATGCCGCCTGAATATCTTGAATATGTTTTGCAATTTCGCTTGTTGCTTGACTAGTTTGCTCAGCTAGCGATTTAACTTCAGCTGCAACCACAGCAAAACCTTTGCCGGATTCCCCTGCTCTTGCCGATTCGATTGTTGCATTCAAAGCTAGTAGATTTGTTTGCTCTGCTATTTCTTCAATTAAATTTACAACAGTTCCAATACTATCTGCGGCTTCTGTTAATGCACGTACTCTTGTTGAGCTTTGACGGGCTTGGTCTGTAGCTTTGCGCACAGCAGAAGAGGTATCTACAACCTGCGTTGAAATTTCAGAAACGGAGCTTGCTAATTGTTCAGCTGCACCTGCCAGAGACCGTACATTATTATCAGCTGATTGAGAGGCTGAGCTTGCAGTGCCTGCAAGCTCAGCTGTATGTTTTGCGATATCAGTTAGTTCAATTGCTGAACCTGTCATTTGACCGGCTCCTTGTCCCACCGCTTTAATGAAGCTATCCATTCTTGATCTGAAACTTTCAGCTATTTCGGTTAAACGTTCCTTGCGCTCTTCTTCATGCCTTACAGCGGATTTTTTCTGCTCGGATGCCATGCCTTCGGCTTTGGCAGTTGCTTTATTTGCTTCGTCGAGCGCTTCGCCCACCCTGCCTGCAGCTGTTTCCATATTTCCGACAATCCAGTTCACACCTTCCTGGGTGATGAATATAGTCACGAGGTGGATCATGGTTAAGACGATGCCAACGCTGCCAATGAACGCTGCTGCCGGATCTAGAACTGCGGCACTTAATGTGAAACCCATGGCGCAAACTGCTGCGATTGTTGTTGCTTTCTTATCGCACCAACCTGAGAGAATGGCGATCACTGCAATGAGACCGAACTGTGCTTCAATTTGCAGCGGATTGCCTCGAAGCATAATGATCAAGGCGATCATGTTCACTGCCAGGTTCGCACTTGTTACATATCTGGTTTGCAAATCCATGGGCTGCGTTCTCAACAGATAGGTCGAATAAATGGTGAGACCAATTGCAAAAAGCAAAGGGAATGCAGAGGTGTTAAAGTCTGACCAAGTTAAAGGGAAGACACTTGTCATCAAATCAGATGACACATAAGCCATGGCAGACAACATCAATGGCAACCACATCATCACTGTGAGGAATACAACAAAGCGTCTGCGTAATATATTCAAATCCATTTTATTTTCCTTCCATTCATACAGGATGCAATCATTTCATTTGACTACTGATAATCCGTATAGAATTGACCCTTGTACTATAGGCCAAAAAACGGTAAAGCTAAGGTAAACGTTTCGTCTAATTTATTGTTTTTATTGATTTTATTTTGATCCAAATTTTACGAAACCTTGGTTTTTGGAACCTTACTTTTCACCTTGTACTTGCGTTGGAATGTTTCTTTACAAGAGAGCTAACATGACCGATACAACACAACCACCATCACCCTCCACTTCTGCTCAATCACTTGATGTTTTTTCAAGTTCCTCTAAAGACGAGCAACAATCTCAGATAGCCATTTATGTTTATCAAAGCCCAATTCGTGCCTGGCATTGGCTCAATATGTTTTGCATTATTGTGCTTTGTGTCAGTGGATATTTTATTGGGAGCCCACCGCCAACACTTTCAGGTGAGGCGAGTGATCATTATTTGATGGGCTATACGCGCTTTGCGCATTTCGCGGCTGGCCAGATCATGGTTTATTTATTTTTGGGACGCATATTTTTTGCGTTCACCGGTAATAAGTATGCCAAAGAATTATTTTTATTACCTGTTCATTCACAAGAATGGCGAACTGGATTTTTAGAGCAAATTAAATGGTATTGTTTTGCAAATAATCAGGCACCACAATTTGTGGGCCATAACCCTGTCGCTCAATGCATTATGTTTTTTGGTTTTGTGTTGCCTGCTATTTTCATGATTCTTTCTGGACTTGCTCTTTATGCTGAAGGGCTTGGCATGGGACACTGGCTTTATAATGTTACTGATTTTATGCTGCTATTTTTTGACGGCACCATGGCCATTCATACCTATCATCATCTTGGTATGTGGGTGATCATCTGTTTTATCATGTTGCATTTATATGCTGCGTTTCGAGAAGAACTTGTCTCTCGTCAATCTATGATTTCCACGATGATTTCTGGTTGGCGCATGTTCAAGTAACAAATTTTTGAAAATTTCTTGATTTATACTCTTATTCAAATTCGTCTCTTTTATAAAAGAGACGAATTTGAATCATTTTCTTTTAAGGCAATATTATGGCCTAAATGGTTAGTTTCGTTTTTCTAGTTATTAAGTTGAATTTTTCTTCTTTTTTTAATTTTCTCTGCAATCAAACCACTCTCTAGCTCGTTATTGTTCTGACAGAATTATTTAACCGTGACTTTAGATCACAATGGTTTTTGGCGTGGTTTGAATGAGATTGTCTATTTTTATGGATTTATCCTTATTTTATGGAGAGCGTTATGAAAAAAACAACACTATCTACACTTGCAGCTGCCGGTATTATGGCAACTGCTGGCCTTGGTGCAACAGCAGCTTTTGCTGTGCCTGATAGCCCTGCAACATGGGAAAAATGCGCTGGCGTTTCTAAAGCTGGTAAAAATGACTGTGGCGCTATGGATGGCAAGCATGCTTGCGCAGGCCAAGCTAAGGCTGACAATCTGAAAACAGATTGGGTTTACCTACCAAAAGGCACATGTGAGAAAATCTCTGGCGGTGCTGTTGTTGGTGAAAAACCAGCGAAATCGTAAACTCTCTTATTTGAAGGAGTTCAGACCTATGAAACGTTCATCTCTTGCTTCGGTTAAATCTGCGGGACTTGGTTTCCGTATGCCACATTTCGCGGATATCATGAAGCGAAGAGATGAGGTTCCTTGGATTGAACTCCTTCTTGATAATTGGCTCTGTGAAGACGGCATTGTTGCCGACAGATTAGAGCGACTTATCAATACATTCCCTGTTACGTTTCACGGGGTTGGGCTGTCTATTGCTTCCTCCTCCCCAGTTGATGAAGAGTATTTGCAGCAAGTCAAAACTCTACTAGATAAATCTGATGCACTAGTCTATTCGGAACATTTGAGTTTTTCTCGCACCAAGTCTCAATTTATTCCCGACCTTTTGCCATTTCCCTTTACAACTAAGACGCTTGAACATATCGCTAATAAAATTGACTTTGTTCAAACATCTTTAAATCGGCAAATGTTGATCGAGAATGTTTCGGCTTATATTGATTTCCCCAATAATGACTTTAGTGAAGAAGACTTTATCACTGACCTTGTGAAACGCACCGGGTGCGGCCTCTTGCTTGATGTTAACAATATGTATGTCAACCAAGTTAATCTTGGACGCGATGCGGAGAAAGCTCTTAAACATTTACCTCTTGCAGCAGTGCAAGAGGTTCACCTTGGCGGACATGAAACCTCTGAGGGATTTTTAATTGACGCGCATAATAACAAAGTTTGTCCTGAGGTTTGGGAAATTTACCAACAGGCCATTAACCTGACCGGACCTGTTGCCTCTCTTATTGAATGGGACAATGATATTCCCTCATTTGAGGTTCTTCTTGGTGAACAGCAAGTAGCACAAGGCATTTTAAATGCTGCTAAAGCTAACAAACCTCTTGTTGATGAGATCAAATATGGATGAGAAACAGAAAAATTCCATCTTACTTGATGAAACAGAAGATGCATTTGACGCTTTAATGCGCGGTGAACTTTCAGATTTATCCGAACTGTTAAAAGATACGCCCATTGGACAATCTGTCGGTGTGAATGTTTATCGTCAAACCTCAATGTCAGCGCTTATCAATGCGATAAAAGAGACGTTTGAAACGTGTCGGCACATATTGGGAGATGATTACTTCAACCAATGCGCAACTTCTTTTTGCCAACTCTACCCCCTCTTTCAAAACGATCTCAATTCTTATGGCTCAGACTTTCCTGCCTACATGGTCGAACTGGTTGAGACCAGAGAGGAATTGGCAGCTCTTAAATTTTTATGTGATCTGAGCTCTTTAGAATGGGCTTTGAACGAGACTTTTTTTGCAAAGAAGAAGCGCCCCTTTGATCTAGAAAAATTTGGAAAATTGACTGACGAGCAAAGAGGGAAACTTATTCTTAAACTTGGACCAGACGTTCGGCTTTTACACTCTCACTATAATGTGAAAGATATTTACACCTTTCACAGACAAGAAGAGAATATAATCAATGAACGCTCATTTGATGTGATCTCAAGCGACCATTTCTATGTAATACATCGTGGTTCAGCAGAGACGAACTTCGAACTTCTTATTGAGCAAGTTGATACTTATAATTATTCCGTTCTTAGCGCCATAAAAAATGAAAGTTGTTTTATTGATATTTGTGAAAATTTCGCACGAGAAATTGACGGAGATATGCAGCCCCCCCCTTTTGGAGATTATATTTCTAAAGGGATTATAAGTGATTTTATTTTATAATGATCAGGACGTCTAAGACCTGATCAAAGCGAGCCCAGACTAAATGCTGACTGATGTTGATTATCAAAATTTATTTAAATATGGCGTTACTTTGACTGGCAATGAAGATGATGCGTTTGAACTTTTACAGCAATCGATTGAAAATTTTATTCGTAATCAAAAATTGACTGTTGATAAAAACCATATCCTCAAACCAGCTGCTTATATAAGACGATCTATCAAAAACCTATTTATTGACAAGATGCGCCATGATCA
>JAJFHW010000336.1 GCA_021775385.1 Hyphomicrobiales bacterium
AAGGAACATGGGGTAACAAGTTTTGAAAAACTAAATATTCCCTACACAGAGGACAAAATCCAGAACGCTTTCAAAACTCATTTCAAAACCCATTTCAAAGCTTAAAGAAAAAACAAAATCTATTCCATACAACCGATCAAAGCTATCGCACGCTCATCTCCAGAAATATGCATTCTTGAGGCTTGAGCATATTTGCGCATATCCGTCTGAACATCAGCAATGTCTTTCAATGTAAATAGTCCGCTTCGTATGAGAGAACGGACTGCATAGCAATCAGCCTCCTGCTCAGCTAATTGACGTGACGAACGAAAATAAAGATGTCCTAAAACATGATGGCCGCATTCATGAGCAATAAAAAACAATTGCGAAGCCTCAGATAGTTTCGACAGTCGGCGAATATTCAGTATCGTCATCGGCCCCACAGGAACACCGCGATGGCGCATCAAATCCGAAAACGCAACATCACTTAAACTATCATTCCTCACATGAAGCACAGGACGGCTATAATAATCCGTGCAACGGCTATCTAGATATTTATCGCTCGGTACCTGTTTAATTTGCCCCTGATTAACCTGATAATTAACTTGTGAAAATACTGCTGAAATACTCAAAAAAGACAGACAAAGAAACAGAAATAATGTTGATTTGAATTTCATTTTGAAGCAGTCTCCTTTAATAAATTAAAGTTTCACTCCCTGCCCACATGATGACACTAGTTCTATTTATATGTCAAATAACCCTCAAACGTTAAGTAAATACAATGTTACTTATGCAACTTGTTACTGATCAAATTCCATGATAACAGCATCAACTGCAAGGCTGTCACCAGCCTCTGCATTAATCTTGGTAACGACAGTATCTCTTTCAGCTTTAAGGATGTTTTCCATTTTCATTGCTTCAACAATACAAAGTGATTGACCAGCTTTCACTTCTTCACCCTCTTCAACCATGATACTTACAACCAAACCAGGCATCGGGCATAAAAGTAATTTAGAAGTGTCCGGCGCTACTTTAATCGGCATCAAGGAAGCAAGTTCAGCTTCTCTTTTTGTATAAACAAACGCTGGAGATGTAACTCCAGAATATGAAAGTTCATATCCATTATCAAGCGGCCGTACTTGAACAGCAACATCACTCCCGTTCACAGAACCAACCCATAAAGGCTCACCAAACCACCAATTTGAAGAAACAGAAACCGCCTCACCCAGCTCTCCCTGGAAATGAATAATCAAATCATCTGTCTCAGGTGCTACTTGTTCCACTGTTAACTCTTGGCGAACATCAGAAATAATAACAACACGGTCTTCAGCAAAAACAACGCGGCGTCCTTGCATCTGATCAGAAATATGTCGGCGACGTGTATTACCTAGATAATCAATCGCAGCAGCCACACACGATAAAACTTTAAGCTCTTCACCTTCAGCTGCCCGTGGTTCAAATCCATCCGGATATTCATCGGCAATAAAGTTTGTTGAAATATTCCCAGTTACCCAGCGCTCATGTTGCATAATCGCGCTCAAGAATGGAATATTATGCTGAATACCATCAATATAAAACCTATCTAACGCCCCCGCCATATGTTCAATTGCTTCAGAACGAGTTGGTGCATGGGTGATAAGTTTAGCGATCATCGGATCATAAAACATTGAAATTTCACCACCCTCATAAACACCAGTGTCATTCCTGATAGTCAAACCATTTTCAGTACTCTCAGTTGGTGGTTGATAACGGACCAAACGACCAATAGAAGGAAGAAAATTACGATAAGGGTCTTCCGCATAAATCCGGCTTTCAATTGACCAGCCATCAATTTTCACATCCGATTGAGCAATCTCAAGTTTCTCACCAGCAGCGACCTTGATCATCTGCTCAACCAAATCAACACCAGTAATCAGTTCTGTAACGGGGTGCTCCACCTGAAGGCGAGTATTCATTTCAAGGAAATAAAAGTTACGGTCTTTATCTACGATAAACTCAACAGTACCCGCACTTTCATAATCAACAGCTTTAGACAAAGCAACAGACTGTTCGCCCATTTTTTTACGAGTGGCTTCATCAAGGAATGAGCAAGGAGCTTCTTCCAAAACTTTCTGATTGCGGCGCTGAATAGAACATTCCCGTTCATTCAGATAAATTACATTACCATGCTTATCCGCCAATACTTGAATTTCAATATGGCGCGGTTCAACAATAAATTTCTCAATAAAAATTCGATCATCGCCAAAGCTGGACATCGCCTCAGATTTTGAAGCACTAAAGCCTTCCTCAACTTCCTCAACAGAATTGGCAATACGCATGCCCTTCCCGCCGCCGCCAGCAGATGCTTTAATCATGACAGGATAGCCAATGTCGTTAGCGATCTTAATAGCTTCCTCAGGTGTTTCAATCTCACCCATATAACCAGGAACAATATTCACCTTGGCATTACTGGCAAATTTCTTGGATTCAATTTTGTCACCCATCACTTCGATGGCTTTAACATTCGGCCCAATAAACGCGATACCAGCCTTCTCCAAGGCTTTCGCAAAATCAGCATTTTCAGATAAGAAACCATAACCAGGGTGAATAGCTTCTGCACCAGTTGACGTCGCAGCAGCAATAATTTTCTCAGGAATAAGATAACTCTCAGAAGCTGCCGAGCTGCCAACATGCACGGCTTCATCGGCCATTTCTACATGTAGCGCTTGACGGTCAGCATCAGAATAAACAGCAACAGTTGCTATACCCATTTTTTTAGCAGTTTTAATTACACGGCAAGCAATTTCACCACGATTAGCAATAAGAATTTTTTTGAACATATTTTTTAACTTTTTTCTATATCTAGGTTCGCGGATGCCTGCGACGGTTGCTTTTCCTGATGCTTTGTAGGCACCTGAAGGAAAGAAAATGCAACTGAAGGAGCATCAAAAATTAAGCATCTGAAGCACATTTAAATTGAATGGTATCCGTGTTTATTTATCACATATACCGTGTCCCTTTTAAACATAGTTTGTAAGAGGAACAAGCACTCTCATTAAGTTTTCTTATAAAGAAATAAAAAAATAGGCTTCATGAAACGTTTTAGGCTATTTTTCTTTATTTTTCTTAGGTCTTAAGAACTAAATGAGCAAACGATAGATGATAGACGCAATTAATCCTATTCCCGCCATCCCAACAATAAAATCAAACAAAGCCTTAAAACCACCGCGCCCTATGGAGGCTAATTTTTTCAGTTTTTCTTCTCTGCTCAGCTTTTCATCATTCTGTAAATCCTGGAGACTACTGGCAAGGGTCGTTACAACCAACTTTCTCCCATAAATCCCAACAATAACATGCACAGAAACAATCATTAAAGTTCCCAAAACACTGGCAATCAAACTGGGGCTGGTTAAACCATAATGCAATACAATCAGCGCCATAATATAAAACATACCAGCTAGCGCCTCGAGCCCATCATTGCATCTATGAGCTAACCACAATGGCGAAAAGAGAAATCCAGGCCAACACCAGGACGGTTTCATCTCTTTCCCGTTAGAAAGACTCTTTTGATAATATTTTTCATAAACACTATCTGACTTACCCAAATAATCTTTAAAGTGTTCAGCCGTTAACAATGGAAAACCAAACGCATCATAGTACGTATCACCAGCCCCATGAGAAACACCAACCTCACCATGACGCAAATAATCCATCAAAACTTCAGATTGGTCACTTGGTAAGACCGCATAAATCCGCCGGTCATTTTGTGTCCAGCCGTATTCTTCATCTAGATAGTAGAGAATATTTAAACGAGCATCTCTCTTAAAAGAACTTTCTAACTTAGCTTCTGTTAAGTTGTCTCCAAGGGCACTTAGTATTTCATATTCAGCATAATTAGAAATATCAAAAGAACATTCCCGAACACGATTTACAAACCGTCTCCATTCATGAGTATCCCAAAGCGACCACGGCCCCATTAAACTCTCAATTTCATCATCAATCTGTTCATAAGTGATATCATCAATCTCAGCCTCATAAAAACCAAGCAGATTTGAGGGTTCCGCAATTTCCCCCTTATCTGCCTGAGGGGTTTCATCAGTCCCCTCATTATAAGGCAATTCAATCGGTTCTAAAGAAGGGGCCAGATCACTTGGTTGACCATCAACTAGATCTTCTTCAGTAGAAGCCTCTTCAAGAGTTAGCACATAGGTGTCATCTATTCGGGGCTCCCCCTCATCCAAAGCGCGCTCCAGGTCTGCATTCTCAACCGTCTGATCGACAGATGGGATTAATGTGTCAGCATGAGGAGTTGAATGGTCTGTTTCTTCTTGAGAAGAAAGCTCTTCACCGTCCTCCTCCTCTTCTTGCTCATAATACTCGTACTCATAATCAAAATCATACGTAGCTAAGTAAATGGCTTCATCTCGCGCTTCTCGGAGTTCTTGAAATTGCTTTGGGTCTTCGTCAGGGCGTAGGGTTTTTAGCTGTTTTGCATACGCTCTCTTAATCGACCGCTTATCGTCAGTTTTCTCAAGCCCTAAACGTTCCCAAACATCCATGAGACATCAATCCATATCAAACATGTTATTCTCAAGCTGTGCTAAATTTTGTGAAAATTGCTCACGAACTTTATCCAGGTCTCTATTAGATTGATCCGTAATCACTTGCTCAAAATCAAGAATTAAAGAACGAACATAATCCCGTTGTGTCTTCAAACTCTCAGCGTAAATCCGTTCAGCTTTCGCAATAAGCACAGCATTTTCAGTATGTTCACGCGGATGCAGCTTAATACCGCTCAAAGCTTTAAACCGTTTTTCCAAATCTTCATCAGAAAGGTTTGCTTGGTTTTTAAAAATTTTACGAACAATTTTATCCGTTGAAAGAACTTTTACCTCAACCTCAAGAGCCCCATTGATGTCATAGGTAAACCGAACATCAACTCCCTCCTTACCAGCCGCCGCGGCAGGCACATCAACCTTTAAATCACCAAGCAAAATATTATCTTCAGGGCGCATATTTTCGCCCTGGTAAATATCCAGATTAATCTGTGTTTGCTTATCTCTAATTGTAAAAAATTGCTGACTTTCACTAATAGGTACAACAGCATTCCGCTCAATAATCGGCACAATCACCAGATTATCATAATTGTCATCAACCACAGCTGATGTACCTAAAGTGTAAGGACAAACATCTGTCATAACAACATCTTCAAGAGCAGCATTGCGGGTCTTAAGACCCGTTTGTACAGCTGCCCCCAACGCCACAATTTCATCAGGATTTAAATGAGAAAGAGGTAGTTTTTGAAACAAACGCCCAACCATCCGGCGGATCATCGGCATACGAGAGCTACCTCCAACCATAACAACATTGTCGATGTTTTCAGGCCGCAAAGTCGCGTCATTAATCGCGCGCTCCATAGGCACCCGCAAGCGGCGGCGCAATGTACTGGTCAGTTCTTCAAACCGGTCTCGGCTAAAAGAACCTTCTAGTTTTACGTCAGAAATTAGAGCTGAATAAGTCGCGTCTTCTCGCGCAGAAAGGTCTTTTTTAACAAGCTCAGCCAAGCGTATTAACTTGTTTTTATCAGAAGCCGATAAGGCCTCGAGATCCACCTTATTATCTCCAGCTAAAGTCTCAACCAATAAATCCCTAAAATCATTACCACCAAGAAAATTATCTCCGGCAGTCGCTCGCACTTCCATCACATTGTCATACTTATCAAGAATGGAAACATCAAAGGTCCCACCTCCAAGATCAAAAATAAGGAATTGGCTTTCATCAACTTCATTCAAACCATAAGCCAATGCAGCAGCTGTCGGCTCATTAATCAAACTATCAACCTTAAGGCCAGCAAGCTTGCCAGCATCAATGGTCGCTTTGCGTTGGATATCATTGAAATAAGCAGGAACAGAAATAATCGCACCTGTTACCTCCTCACCAAGATGCTGCTCAGCATCAGCTTTTAAAGAGCGGAGCACAAACGCAGAAAGCTCTTCAGGACGAAACTGATAAGAATGAGAAGAAGCCCCACCAAGCGTAACTTGTTTATCACTGCCCATGGTCCGTTTAAAATCACCAATGGTCAGATGGGGGTGCGTAATGAGACGTTCTTTCGCCACCTCACCAATCAAGATATCACCTTGATCATCAACACCAACGACAGACGGAGTTAAAAAAGACTTGAGCGCATTAGGAATTAATTTGGGGCCATCATCACTCCAATAAGAAACCAATGAATTCGTGGTCCCTAAATCGATACCAACAATAGCCATGAAACCCTCTTACCTTTTTAAATGCTCACCAAAACGTTCAAAGAAAACTCAAATTCACAGTTAAAACGAAGCCGCAAACTCAAACAAGAATTCACGGCTTCACTATAATCACACTTTAGTTATATGAGGCTAGCCTCCAACTATAGCGGAATATTGTCATGTTTTTTCCATGGGTTCTCAACTTGCTTATTTTTAAGCATATTTAGCGCCCGGCTAAGTCTACGTCGCGTATTACGCGGCAGAATAACCTCGTCAATATAGCCACGTTCCGCTGCCACAAATGGAGAACAGAACCGATCTTCATAATTTTTAGTGTGCTCAGCGATCTTAGCAGGATCATCAAGGTCTTTCCTATGAATAATCTCCACAGCACCTTTCGCACCCATCACAGCGATTTCGGCTGTTGGCCACGCATAGTTCATATCACCGCGAATGTGCTTGGAGCTCATCACGTCATAAGCACCCCCATAAGCCTTACGAGTAATCACAGTAATTTTCGGAACAGTAGCTTCTGCATAAGCAAACAACAGTTTTGCGCCATGCTTAATTAAGCCACCATACTCTTGCGCAGTTCCTGGCAAAAAGCCCGGCACGTCAACAAACGTAACCAATGGAATATTAAAGCAATCACAAAAACGCACAAAGCGCGCAGCTTTACGAGACGCATCACTATCCAAAACACCAGCAAGAACCATCGGCTGGTTAGCAACGATACCAACAGTTTGTCCCTCAACACGTCCAAACCCACAAATGATATTTCCAGCAAATTTTTCCTGAATTTCAAAGAAATCACCCTCATCAACCACTTTAGTGATTAATTCATGCATATCATAAGGCTGGTTCGGGTTTTCAGGGATCAAGCTATCAAGGCTCTTCTCAATACGGTCTGGACAATCCTTTGTAGGTAGAACAGGAACATCAGACATATTATTCGCTGGCAAAAAGTCCATCAAACGGCGCATTTGCAGCATCGCTTCAACATCGTTTTCATAGCCCTTATCAGCGATTGAAGATTTCACAGTATGCACACTGGCACCACCAAGTTCCTCAGCTGTCACTTCTTCGTTGGTCACCGTTTTAACAACATCAGGCCCGGTCACAAACATGTAAGATGTGTCCTTCACCATGAAGATAAAATCAGTCATCGCCGGCGAATAAACATCACCACCAGCGCATGGCCCCATAATCACAGAGATCTGCGGAATAACACCACTTGAGAGAACATTACGTTGGAAAACTTCACCATAGCCACCAAGTGCCGCTACACCTTCTTGAATACGAGCACCACCTGCATCAAACAAACCAATGATCGGCGCGCGATTGCGCAAAGCCATATCTTGAATTTTCATGATCTTTTTTGCGTGCTCTTCAGAAAGAGAACCACCAAAAACCGTAAAGTCTTTCGCAAAAACATAAATCACACGGCCATTAACAGTGCCCCAACCGGTCACAACACCATCACCAGAGATTTTGTTCTTTTCCATGCCAAAATCTGTGCAACGGTGCTCAACATACATATCAAGCTCTTCAAACGAATTTTCATCGAGCAAAAGATCAATACGCTCACGGGCAGTTAGTTTCCCGCGTTGATGCTGAGCGTCAATCCGTTTTTGCCCACCACCCAAGCGCGCATTTTCACGGCGTTTCTCAAGCTCAGTGATAATATCGTTCATAATGTCTCCACACTCTTATTGGTAGTCTTATAATTTGACTTTTCTTTTATCACAGACAATTCATGCGTCAAACTGTGAATCTCGACGACATTTAGGACTTACGGCTCAATTGATAGAAGTTATATGTCTCGAGAAACTCTCCATGGCGGAATTCACGTCTGTTTCGAGCTTGTTCATCAGTGCCCCAGCGCTCAATTTGAAAATTTTCTTCCAAATGAGCCGCATCCCAAACATCGGCGCTTTCCCAGTCTCCTAAAACAAGCGCAAGAGGCAAAACCGCTGAGCCCAACATTGTTGTCATATTATGTAGAGCCGTAAGTTCAAACTCATCAAACTGATCATATAGCCCCGCTAACTTCGTTATCTCACTAGAGCTTTGCGAAACGTGAACAACTCCAGCCGCCAATTCCAGACGGATATTATGCTGCTCCTTAATCCAATTTAAAATAGGGTCCCAAACCTTTTGTTCGAGCTCTACAAGGCTATTTGGGTCTGTAGCGCGATAACATAAAAGATCATTTCCACCGTAACTAACCAACTCTTCCAAAATATCACCGCGCCTTGGGGCAACTCGATCAAGTGCAGTGTTGGCAAGTTTGGTCAAAATCATAGTTTCACTATCAATCTCTTCCTCTTGTGCCGACCATTCATCAGAAATAGCAATACCAAGCGGTTCTGTTTTCACAGCCAAAGTTGACTTCATCGGTGTTTTAATAACCCGTCCGTCTAATAAGATCTCATATTGATCATCTGAATTCTTTAAAGAGACCTCTTTATAAAACCGTTTTGGTTTGGGTCGCACACTATCAGCTTTAGACATATATTTAGGACCAGATGGCAAAGCTGCGTCTTTTGAAGAGGTGTTATCTTTATTCATAAAATTTCTTTGTTAATTCAGCTGTTAAAATTACAGTTTATCAATTGCCAGTTTATCAATTGAGAGTGTTTCTTGTATAGCAAATAAAAGATCAGAAAACTCATCAACAATCATCTTAGGGGTGAACGGTAATAGTTCCTCTTTTTCATGATGCCCCCAGGTAACCCCTATGGAAGGCACACCTGCATTCTTTGCCATTTCCATATCAAACGTTGTGTCGCCAATCATAACAGTACGGTGCGCCTCAACACCCGTCTCCCGCATGGCCTGCTCAATCATTCCCGGATGAGGTTTCGAGGGAGCATTACAAGCTGTCTGAATAGTATGAAAATAGTCTGCAAGCTCAAACCGCTTCAATAAGCCCTTCACCCCCTTCATAGATTTCCCCGTCGCTATACCAAGCAAAACATCATCATGTGCTTTAAGCCGCTCAAGCAATTCAACGGTCCCTTCAAACAAAGGTTCGGGATGACCAAGCTCATCTCTCAAATGTTGATATGATGATTTATATCCTTCGCTAATTTCTTCAATAATTTTTTGATCAATCTTAATAGTCTCAAAAGGCATACAAAGCACCTCAACTGCTACGGGCAATGAAAGCCCAATAATCTGTTGAATTTCCTGAGGGCTTGGAGCTTCAAGCGATTGGGCTTCAAAAGAGTTTTGCATCGCACGAACTATTAAAGCTTCGCTATCAACAATCGTTCCATCACAATCAAACAAAATGCAATACATTCCAAATTCCTAGCTAATTCATATGAATAATTGAAAAACAAACTTAAAACTCAAGAAACTCCAAGCTCCAAACTCACTAATGATTAATCTTACAATTTAATGACGTTCCCTGACATGTTCTGAATTGCCTCGCAAAACTACCTACCGTTAGGTTGATAGGGAGTAGAACATCAATTTCAAAAATAGGAGGACCAACCAATGAAAATCATAATTAAAACAATCATCCTTTGTTAATGTTGTTTATTTCCAATCTCGCTAAATGCAAAGACTTGTTCTCAAAAAAAACAAGTTCAATCTATCAATAAAGACTTCACAGCTCAAAAAAACGGAACAATTAAACACCTCCCCTCAGGGCTGGAATTCAAACAATGTCTAGAAGGACAAACAATTTCAAAGAATGGTTGTGAAGGAATAGCCCTATCATACAGCTGGTTAGAAGCTGATAAACACGCTAATAATCATTCATTCAACTCCCAATTAAATTGGCGGCTTCCAAAAATTGAAGAGCTTCAAATCCTGCTCACTCAGGTCTGCAATAAAACAAACGTTGATAAAACTCTATTCCCATCTTTAACCAAAGAACAAATATGGTCAGCTTCACCAGGCGCACCGGTCAATGATCATTCTGTTGTCTTAAGTGTGAGTGACGGTGAAATTTATGGTGTGGGCCGCGGCGTCAAAAGAGAAGTCTTGCTCGTGCGAGGTAACCCTTCGAGAGAATGGCTAGAGCAAGAACCACCTTCAGATTGGGTCTCTAGGTAACAGTCGACTATTACTTTAATCACTAATCAGTTTGCATAAAATCGCAAAGCGACATTCAATTTAAATAGTTTCTTTGATTAGCTTGACCAAACTCACAAAGCTCCGTTCGGGCTGAGGGTCTTCTTTGATCAGCTTATCCGTACTCGCAAAGCTCCGTTCGGGCTGATCAATCCACTTCCTGTTCTTCATCATAACGCTGCGCATCAAAATCTAGCGTCGACCAACTCTTCTGCATATGGGCTGGCAAAGGCGCTGTAATATCAAGCGTGCCACCATTAGGATGAGGAATAGCTAAGCGTCTCGCATGCAAATGCAAGCGATCAGTCAATCCTTCAAGCGGCTCAAAGTCAGGCAAATTAAAATATTTAGGGTCACCTATAATTGGCGTTCCCAATTCAGCCATATGCACCCTCAATTGGTGCGTGCGGCCAGTAACTGGTTTTAAAGAAACCCAGGCCAATTTTTGCCCCGCCTGTTCAATCACAGAATAATAAGAATGAGAATGCTGCGCTCCAGGTGTCCCTGGTTTAACAACCCGAACAATTTCACCAACGTTTCCAGGTGTCGGTCCATCACCTTTCGCAATAAAACAAGAGATCTCACCCTGATGCGGGCGCGGTACACCATAAGTCAGTGCCCAATAAATTTTCCGAGCAGACCGTGTGCGAAACACAGCTCCTAATTTAGAAGCAGCCTGCCGTGTCTTTGCCACAAGCAAACAACCAGAAGTATCTCGGTCTAATCTATGCACTAGCTTAGGCCGGTCATCCCCCTGCCCCAAAGCTCCAAGCATACCATCCACATGATGCGTTGTTTTAGTACCACCCTGCACGGCCAAACCAGAAGGCTTATTCAAAACCATCAAAGCATCATCTTCATGAATGATGAGCGAGCGAATATAATCCCAATCACCTGTATTAACTCTTTTGGGTTTTCTCTTTGGAGACGCAGCAACTTCTTGCCCAATCGGTGGTACGCGAACAACCTGCCCCTCTTCAATGCGAGCATTGGTCTTCACACG
>JAJFHW010000337.1 GCA_021775385.1 Hyphomicrobiales bacterium
GGAACTGAAGAGAGTTTGAAGGCTCTTACTCAGGATGATTTAAAAGCCGTACATAAAAAAATCTTTTCTCGTGAAAATTTGAAAATTTCTGTGGTTGGAGATATTTCTCCTGAGGAACTTGGAATTTTAATTGATAGGGTCTTTGGTGATTTGCCTGCGAAGTCTGGCGTGACTGAGGTTGCTGAAGCAGTAGATGTATTTGGGCCTAAGCTTGATAATGTGACTATAAATGTACCTCAGTCTGTTATTCAATTTGGTCATCAGGGTGTTAAGCGGGATGATAAAGATTTTATTCCAGCTTATATTTTGAATTATATAATGGGTGGCGGTGGTTTTGCTTCTCGTTTAATGGAAGAGGTGCGAGAAAAACGTGGTTTGGCGTATTCTATATACAGCTATCTCTATCCTTTAAAACATAGTGCATT
Source organism: Hyphomicrobiales bacterium (assembly GCA_021775385.1). Taxonomy (GTDB): domain Bacteria; phylum Pseudomonadota; class Alphaproteobacteria; order Rhizobiales; family HXMU1428-3; genus HXMU1428-3. The sequence goes on from JAJFHW010000337.1 coordinate 426, forward strand.
GATATTGGGTGGTGTTGCGACCAAGAATTCTTCCGTGCCTGAAGCGATGGATTTGATTAAAAAAGAATTTTCGCGTATGGCCACTGAAGGGCCTAGCGAGGCTGAGTTAAAGAATGCTAAAAACTATTTAACGGGCTCATATGCTCTTCGATTTGATACGTCTTCAAAAATAGCTAGCCAATTATTGTGGATACAGGTTGAAGGTTTGGGGATGGATTATATAGATAAACGAAATGAAATGATAAATTCTGTGACGATGTCTCAAATACGCGACGTTGCTAAACGATTGTTTCAAGGTGATAAATTGCGGTTTGTAGTTGTGGGGCAGCCTATTCCGGAGGCGCCAGAAACACAGTAGGTCTTTAACCGTATTTTATTTGATGTTGGGGGATATAGGTTTTGACGATTACCTATGATATTAGCGGTTGTTTAGCAAATGTGGTTGGCGACAACGGCCTCAGCCCTACTGAATATGATAAATGGTTTGAGCGGGCTACAAAAGGTGCTCAGCAACTCAAAATTGCTTATGAAGCAGAATTGTTGCCCTTACTCAGAATTGCTGAACGACGCGATGATATTGAAATTTTAACTGAAAAATTTTATTCTCTCATTGAAGGGGATGATGCTGTTGGGGAAGCTGACACCGTTGTTTTTTTAGGAACAGGGGGATCTAGCCTTGGTGGTCAAACCATTGCCCAGATGGGCGGTTGGTTTATTCCTGGTGATGATGTTAACCAGCCTCGAAAACTCCCCCGTACGCGGATTTTTGATAATCTTGACCCTCGCTCACTTGAGCGGGGTATTGGTTTGCTTGATTTAAAAAAGGCGCGTTTCGTCATTATTTCTAAATCAGGAAATACTGCAGAAACTCTCCTACAAACGATTACTGTTCTCAACGCATATAAAGAAGCAGGGCTTGAAAGCTATGTAGGGAAGTCTATTCTGGGACTTTCTGAGCCACCTGTACCTGGGGGTAAAAATGGTCTTCGTGATTTACTGGGGCTTTATGGTTGCGAATTTTTGGATCATGAGACGGATATTGGTGGTCGTTTTTCATGCTTGACTAACGTTGGATTGATTTTTGCTGTTGCGCGCGGCATGGATCCTTATCAATTGAGAGAAGGGGCATCGAAGATTATTAATCACCTTGTTTATGGTGAGACTTACGAAGATTTTATGCCTGTTCTAGGCTCTACTGTTTGTGTGGGTTTGTATCAAGAAAGAGGTGTCAATAATTTTGTTATGATGCCTTATGTTAATCAGCTTGCTCGGTTTGCGAATTGGTATGTGCAATTGTGGGCTGAAAGCCTTGGCAAAGATGGTGTTGGGATGACGCCGATTGCTGCGCTTGGCCCTGTTGATCAACATAGTCAATTGCAGCTTTATATGGATGGTCCGATTGATAAGCTTGTGACGATTGTTGCGACCGAGACAACAGGCAAGGGACCATTTATTGACAAGGATTTAGCTGGTGTTGCTGGTATGGACTTCTTCTCTGACCGCCATGTTGGGGATTTGGTGAGTGCTCAAGCGCGAGCAACCCGTTCGGCTCTTGAAGAGGCAAAAAGACCAACGCGCTTTATTCGTATTTCTGAAGTGAATGAATTTACTCTTGGTCAGATGTTAATGAGCTTTATGGTTGAAACAATTCTAGCTGCCGGATTGCTCAATATTAATGCGTTTGATCAACCGGCTGTTGAGGTTGGTAAACGAATGGCTCGTGATTTTTTGCGTAATTAAACTTCTCAAAATTATCGTTTCTTGTGATTTGATTTCATTGCGCTGTTTCTTCACTAATTTCATTTTTCCGGTTATGGTCATTCACTAAATGGACTGTGCTTTGGCACCGTGCTTTAGTAAAATTTAATTTAAGAAATTATTTGGGCTAAACTTATGACCATCCGGCAATTATCACCGCATTTAATCAACCAGATTGCAGCTGGTGAAGTGATTGAGCGGCCGGCTTCGGTTGTTAAAGAGCTTGTTGAGAATTCTATTGATGCTGGGGCTTCTTCTATTGAGGTTGTTTCTGCTGATGGAGGCCTTTCCTTACTTCGTGTCATTGATAATGGACAAGGTATGGGTGAAGGTGATCTTTCCCTTTGTGTTGAGCGACATGCTACTTCTAAATTAGAAGATGAGGGTTTGTTTTCTATTCACACTCTTGGATTTCGAGGAGAAGCACTTCCTTCTATTGGCTCTATTGCGAAACTTACTATTCAAACAAGAGAGACAAATGGAGATGGGTTTGAGCTATCTGTGGATGGGGGAGTGAAAACTGAACTTCGTCCGTCTGCGCTAAATTACGGCACCATCATCGAAGTTCGCGATTTGTTTTATGCGACACCGGCTCGTTTGAAATTCCAAAAATCTTCTCGTGCTGAGACTAGTGCGATAGCAGATGTTGTTAAGCGTCTTTCTTTAGCGCACCCTGATATTGGTTTTCGTTTAACATGCGATGGTAAGCAAAGATTGAATTTGGCGCAGGTGGCCATAGGAGATGAAGCCGGAGAACTTCAGCGGATTGGTAAAATCTTTGGTCAAGAATTTGTCAAGGATGCTTTGTTTCTTGATGCGACACGCGAAGATGTTCATTTGCGCGGCTTTATTGGGTTGCCGACACTACACCGCGCTAATAATTTGATGCAGTATTTTTTCGTGAATGGTCGTCCTATTCGCGATAAGCAGATCTTAGGGGCGATCCGCGCGGCATATTCAGATTTTCTGCCTTCTAATCGTCATCCTTATTTGAGTTTGTTTTTAACTTTACCGCCGGACAAGGTTGATGTGAACGTGCATCCAGCGAAAGCCGAGGTGCGGTTTCAGGATGGAGCTTTTATCAGGGGTTTGCTTATTGGGTCCATTCGCCAGGCGATTGATGAGGCAGGACATAGAGCCAGTTCAAAAGGGGGGGCTGATACTTTGAGTGCTTTTCAGTCTGAGAATGTTCAATCTTCTTTTTCGTCTCACGGTACTACTTCTCAGGCCTATTCCCCCTCAGCTCAACACGAGACCTTATCAGGACATAATATCAACCCTACTGATAGCGGAGCTTATTTTGGTGAGGAGGGCTATTCACCGCATGTGCATGCAAACTTCTCTGACGAGCAGTCAACTTCTTTAAGAACTGATGGCCATGATCAGTGGCAGAGTGAACTTGATGGTGTAAATGTGCCAAGTGGTGAGATGCTGTCTCATGACGAGGTGTTGGACCCTAAAATAATTACGAAACCCCTTGGCGCGGCGCGGGCACAATTTTTTGAAAACTTTATCGTTGCGCAAACTGCCGATGGGATGATTTTAGTAGATGCTCATGCTGCACATGAACGGGTTGTCTATGAAAAACTGAAAAAACGCGTTGTTGAAGGTCAGGTACCGTCGCAAGGATTGTTGATCCCTGAAGTGATTGAAATGGATGATCATTTGCGTGATGGGTTACTTGCTCACAGTGAAGCTTTGCAGCAGTTTGGTCTTTATTTAGAAGGGTTTGGACCGCGCGCTGTTGCTGTTCAGGAAGTACCGGCCTTGTTAATAAAGGGAAATATTCAAGCTCTTGTTAGAGACTTAGCTGATGAAATTTCTGAGCTGGATGCAACAACTGAACTTAAATCACGCCTTGATTATGTCTGTGCTACGATGGCGTGCCACGGTAGTGTGAGAACAGGGCGTCGCTTGTTGCCAGAAGAGATGAATGCACTGCTTCGAGAAATGGAAGCCACGCCGCGTTCTGGTCAGTGCAATCATGGCCGGCCAACTTATGTTGAGCTGAAGCTTAAGGATATTGAACGCCTCTTTGGACGCTAGAATGGGCGATAGAGATTAGGGCTTAAAGTATGATGAAATTTCTTAAATTTGCTTTGTTTGCTGGGATTGTTGTTATTGGATATTCCATGTGGAAATTCCAGATGACGACAACACGTGAGATTGTTTCTTATGGTCTTGTAAAGACAACTAGCCATCATAATAAAGGTGAGCTTGTTGGGCGAACAAGAGAAGTTCGAAGAGGGGACTTGTTGTTTTGGGAAGTTGAGCTTCCAAATAAATCGTGGGTAGATTGTGAAAAAGATTGTGCTGATGCCCTGCGAAAAAGTTCGCTTGATAAAGAAGAGGAAGAGGAGATTATTCCTTATTAATCTTTCTCTCTCTCACGGGCTATTCAGCTTCTGAAGCAGCAGGCACTCCGAGGGGCGGCACTTGCGCGGGGTAGCTCGCGCTGCCATGTACCTCAGCCGGAAGTGGGCTTAGCTTCTTCTTCGTATATCTAGTTTTTAAATCGGGTGAACAACTGCTGGGGTAAGTGCCTCTGGAAGGGATGCCTAAAGCGTCAGATATTTCTTGATTTGTGCCTTAGTTTTACATTTAGAGCTTTCAGCTTATTCCGATTTCACCTGCCATTTTGCATAATAGAGGGTTGTTTCGCCGTAGTTTTTTTCGTCTAAGAGCTCGACACCATCTGGCCAAATGATAGTTGCTGACTTGCTTTCTTCTAAAATGATTAGGGCAACATCGGCAAGCCAGCCGCCTTCTATGGCAGAGCTTAATGCTTTTTCGCCAAGTTCTTTATTGTAAGGGGGGTCTATAAAAACGAGATTAAAGGGATGAAACCGTTTCATAGGGCCAAGATTTGTGGCATCTCTTTTGAATAATTTTGTAATGCCTGTGAATTCTAAATGTTCGATGTTGCTGCGGATCAGGCCACGCGGCTCTATGGCATCTTCAACAAAGACCGCGAATTTGGCTCCTCTTGATAAAGCTTCTAAGCCGAGGGCACCTGTGCCAGAGAAGAGATCTAGAACGGTTGCGCCTTCTAGGTCAAAATTTTCAAAATGCTTTGCGGTGCCATGACTGATTTTGTTGAACATGGCTTCACGGACCCGGTCAGAGGTTGGTCTTGTCTCTGATGATTTGGGAGTGAAGAGCTTTTGGCCTCTATGGTTGCCGCCAACAATACGCATTATCTATTTCCTGAAGTTTTATTTTTATTTGAGATCCGGCGTTGAGGTTTGCGCGATGAGGGTTTGTTTGAACGGCTTTTTAGATCGTTTCTGTCTGGGTTGCCTGGGCTACCTGTGCTGCCGTGCTTTTTAAATTTTGATTTACTGCCTGTTTTAGAGCCAGATTTCGAACCTGATTTTTTGGCAGCATCTTTTTTCGATTGAGCTTGATTGGTCGATGGTTTGATGCTGAATTTTGTCGAAAGCTCTGGGCCTAGTTGGTCTGCCAAGATATGCGGTTTTATATCTTCGACTTCACCGGCTTTTAAGTCTCCTAACATAAAGGGGCCAAAGGAGATGCGAATGAGGCGATTTACATTGAGGCCTAAATGTTCGCAGATGCGTTTAATTTCTCGGTTTTTTCCTTCTCGTAAGCCCATAGTAAACCAGCAATTAGAGCCCTGTTCTTTTATGAGTTGCGCCTGAATGGGACCGTATTTAATCCCCTCAATTGTGATACCTTCTTTTAGGGTGTTCAGTTTGTCTTGTGTGATGCTGCCATTAGCGCGGACTTTATAACGGCGCAGCCACCCTGTTTTAGGTAGCTCAATATGGCGTGCTAATTCTCCATCATTGGTGAGGAGTAATAAGCCTTCAGTGTTGATATCCAAGCGGCCAATAGTGATGGTTCTTGGCAAGTGTTTTGGTAATTTTGAAAATATTGTATCGCGATCTTTTTCGTCTTTGGCTGTGGTGACGAGACCTTTCGGCTTATGGTAGCGCCAAATTTTTACTGGTTCTTGATCTGGTAACGGTTGGCCGTCAACTAATATCTTATCGCTGCTAGTAACATTTAGGGCTGGACTTGAAATCTTCTTACCATTGACCTTGATACGTCCAGCTGCAATATAAGTTTCTGCTTCACGGCGTGAGCAAACCCCTGCGCGTGCTATAGCTTTTGCAATGCGCATTTGAATTTCGGGTGTTTCACTAGATGGTTCACCTACTTGTTCAGCAGGTTGATTTTCATCAGATGAAGTTTTTTGGTTTGAATTTTGTTTGGTTTCTTTATTCATGTGTTCTGTTGTGTCGTATTCTTTTTAAAAGTGCAATCAAAAGGTGAAAATTATGTCGCAATCCTTTATGGAGAGGGCGCTAGAATTGGCAAAAGAGGCCTCTTTTGCAGGTGAAGTGCCTGTTGGTGCCGTTATTGTCTCCTCAGAGGGGGTAATTCTGGCTGAAACACGCAACCGGATTGTTGAACTATGTGATGCAACGGCCCATGCTGAGGTTTTAGCTATTCGAGAAGCCGGAGCTCGGCTCTCAACAGAACGGCTGTTTGACTGCGATTTGTATGTGACGTTGGAGCCTTGTACGATGTGTGCTGGGGCGATTTCTTTTGCTCGTTTGCGGCGGGTTTACTATGGCTGCTCTGATCCAAAAGGAGGCGGGGTGGAGCAGGGGGCTTGTTTTTTTGATCAACCAACTTGCCATCATAAACCTGAAATCTATGGTGGGATATGTGAGACAGAAGCAGCTCAGATGCTTCGTGATTTCTTTAAAGAAAAACGAGAATGACTTTCTCTCTCTCACGGCTATTACTTTTTAGTGGCGCTTCAGGTTGCCCACCTACAACTGGACTAAGCTACTTGTTGGTTTAGGATTTGTTCTAGGTTGCGGCGGAGGTCATCTGCTGCTTCTTCAGAGTGGGTGAAGATATCTTCAATTTTGAAATAGTCGAGGACGTTGTATCTGCCAACTCTTGGTTGGGTTAATATGAGAGGTTGGTTGTTATTAATTTCATTATTTTGAAGCATGGAATTTGTTAAAGAGCGTAGCAAGATTTGACTGCAGCCAATCAGGGCGTCCATGCTGTTTGGTACTTTGCCTGCTAACCGCGCTTGTTCACCGGTGACATCAACTGCGATTGTTATATCGACTTTGCCATTTAATATGTTGAAGGGAACAGGGTTTACAAAGCCTCCATCGATTAACACGCGTTCGTCTATTTCTACAGGTTTTAAAAGAGCAGGAAGGGCTGAACTTGCAGCAATGGCCGGGATCAGTTTGCCCTTTGAGACTGTGTATTGTTCTTGTGTGTAGAAATCTGTTGTGATCGAATGAAACGGAATTTGTAAGTCTTCAAGATTTTCGGGTAAATCTTCTGGCATCAACATTTGGAAGAATGCTTCAGCGTTTAAAATTGAAGGTGTGCGCAGATTAATGAGTGAGACCCATTTGTTAGGGCGGTTGCCATAAAGCCGTTTTATAAGTTCGGTTCTTTTGGAAAATAAATCTTTGGCATAATCTTCAATTTCTAAACCGCTCATTCCAGACGCATAGAGGCAACCAACGAGAGCGCCCATGGAGGTGCCTGAGATTGCTTTTGGTTTTATGCCAAATTCATCAATGACTTGCAGAATTTTAATATGAGCTAAACCGCGTGCACCGCCGCCGCCAAGGGCTAAACCAAAATGTGGGACTGAGCGGGGCACTGAACTGGTCATTAATTACCTTAATTTAAGCTGACAAATTTGTTGGTCTATGTATCACAGATATTTAAGAGTTAGTTTTAGTATTTTCAATAGGCAAGATTTTAACTTGCTTTAAGCTTTTAAAGCGCGCCAGCCAATATCTCTGCGGCAAAAGCCGTCTTCCCATTCAATCACATCAATTGCTTTATAGGCGTTGCTTTGGGCTTCAGCTATGGTTGAGCCAACACCGGTTACATTGAGGACGCGGCCGCCGATGGCTTTGAATTTACCATCTTCTTTTTTTGTGCCAGCGTGGAAAACCTGGCAATCGTCTAAACTATTTGCTTCTTCAAGGCCTTTAATTTCTGTGCCCTTTTCATAAGAGCCTGGATAGCCCTTTGTAGCCATCACAACAGTTAAAGCGGAGGTTTCGCTCCATTTAAGCTCAATCGCTTCTAATGTTTCATTTGCAACTGCGAGAAGGGCAGGGACGATGTCTGATTTCATACGCATCATTAGTACCTGGCATTCTGGGTCTCCGAAACGGGCGTTATATTCTATGAGCTGTGGTGTTTTGACGCCGTCTTTCTCTGTCAACATTAAGCCGGCGTATAAAACGCCTTTATAAGGGGTGCCTTTGTCGTTCATGGCTTTCACTGTTGGCTCAATGACTTCATGCATTGTTTGCGTGATAAGTTCATCTGTCATGATTGGGGCTGGGGAATATGCGCCCATGCCGCCGGTGTTAGGACCTTTGTCGCCATCAAAAGCACGTTTGTGATCTTGCGCGGTAACTAAAGGCAAACATGTTTTGCCGTCTGTGAGGACGAAAAAACTGGCTTCTTCTCCATAGAGCGTTTCTTCAATTACGACTTCTGCACCAGCGTCTCCGAAAGAGCCACCGAAAATCTCGTCAATGGCTGTTAGAGCCTCTGTATCTGTTTCAGCCATGATTACGCCTTTGCCAGCGGCTAGGCCATCTGCTTTGATGACTATTGGAGTGCCTTCTTTGCGGACATAGTCTTTGGCAGAGTTAGCGTCTGTGAAGCGGGCATATTTGGCTGTTGGGATATTGTAGTCTTTACAAATATCTTTGGTGAAGCCTTTAGAGCCTTCTAAAATGGCGGCTTCTTTTGTGGGGCCGAAGCAGGGGATGTTGGTAGCGCTTAAATCATTGGCGAGACCTGCAACTAATGGAGCTTCTGGGCCGATGACGACGAGTTTAACATTGTTATCTTTAACGAAATTAATAACGGCTTGATGGTCGGCAACATCTAAGTTGATGATTGTGCCGCAACTTTCCATGCCGCCATTGCCGGGTGATATAAAAAGCGTATCTAAAAGAGGGCTTTGCGCTATTTTCCAGGCCAATGCATGTTCGCGGCCACCTGAGCCGATAAGAAGAATATTCACGATTTTTGCCTCTTTGAATGCTTTTGGGTCAGGTTGGAACCTTAGATACCCTTTTGTTTTTACATCTCTAAAATTTAAGTGATTAGGCCTATCATTCAGTGGTTTTCTGTCAAGTCTTGGATAATTTGAATTGGTGGAATTTCAGCGATTTTTCTTAAAAAACTCATTTTTCTACCCTAAATGCTTCAGACTGTTGTTTGAACTTGAGTTTTAGGGGTTTTAGAGAGACGCTCAATGAACTATTTTATATCTTGGTATTACTTTTCATTTGAATGAGCACATTTATGGAATTTGATTTTGACGGACAAAAAACGCGGGCAAGCAGCAATGCGCCTGAATTTACGGTTTCTGAACTTTCTGGGAAAGTGAAGAATTTTATTGAAACCGAATTTTCCTATGTTCGTGTGCGCGGTGAGCTGGGGCGGGTTAGCACGCCGGCTTCTGGGCATGTTTATCTTGACTTGAAAGATGATAAATCTGTTATTTCCGGTGTGATCTGGCGGGGAAAAGCGACGGCTCTTTCTATTCGACCTGAACAAGGGCTTGAAGTGATTGCGGTTGGTAAACTCACGACATTTCCTGGCCAATCTAAATATCAAATTGTTATTGATAGTATTGAACCAGCTGGGCAAGGGGCGCTTATGGCGCTTTTGGAAGAGCGCAAAAAAAAATTAGCTGCTGAAGGCTTATTTGATGAGTCTATCAAGAAAAAACTTCCCTTTATGCCAAAGACCATCGGCATTGTGACTTCGCCAACGGGGGCGGTTATTCGCGATATGATGCATGGGTTTAGAGAACGCTTTCCGGTGCATGTGATTGTTTGGCCAGTGCGGGTGCAAGGTGAAAATGCATCTAGAGAAGTGGCAAGAGCCATTGATGGGTTTAATAAGATTGATGGTCGTTCTGGCATAGCTAAGCCAGATGTTTTGATTGTTGCGCGCGGTGGTGGGTCTTTGGAAGACCTCTGGGGGTTTAATGAGGAAATTGTTGCACGCGCTGCAGCTTCAAGCGATATCCCTCTGATTTCTGCGGTTGGTCATGAAACGGACTGGACATTAATTGATTATGTCTCTGATGCACGGGCGCCGACACCGACAAAAGCAGCTGAATGGGCTGTGCCTAAATATTCAGAGCTGGTTGAGCGGTTGGGTGATTTAAAATTACGCCAATTTAAGACGATGTCACGCCAGTTACAAACCAAGCGGTCTGACTTGAAAAGTGCGTCGCGGGGATTGCCGCGTTTGGTTGATCTTGTTGGGATCCCTCGGCAAAGGCTTGATGGAGCTGCCGGGCGTTTAGGGCAGGCTTTGCTTGGATTTACGCGGACGAAACGCGGACAGTTTCAAAGATTTGACGGACGATTGCAGCCACATATTCTTATGAACCGTATTGTACGCGGGAGTGAGCGCGTTGGTTTGTTTCAACAAGCGCTGGGTCGTATTATGGTACAGCGGTTAAAATTTTCTCGTGAAACTCATAATCGCTTAAGTGGTGGCTTGCGCCCACAAATGATGATGAAGGCCATTAGCCTAGGTGGCCAAGTTCTTCATAGTTTACAAGACCGACAGGATCGGGCTGTGCGCTCTAGTTTGCAGCAAAAACGTCAGAAGTTGCAAAGTCTTAGCCAATTGATGAATTCTTTAAGCTATCAGAATGTGTTAGCGCGCGGGTTTGCTTTGGTGCGCGATGATGCTGGTGAAATGGTGCGTGGTAGCTCTCAATTAAATTCTGGTGATGTGGTCAATGTTGAATTTGTTGATGGTAAGGTTTTGGCTGAAGTACAGGGAGCTGCTGATGCTCTGAAGAGCAACACCATAAAGAAGTCTGCTGGCGATGCCCCTAAGACAAAACGGGTCAAAAAGACTAAAAAAAGTGATGATGATACTTCTGAAGGCGGTGCGCAGGGGACTCTCTTTTAAGTGCTCCTTCAGTTGCCCACCAGCAACCGTCGTGTTAAGTGCTCCTTCAGTTGTCCACTAGCAACCGTCGTTTTAAGTGCTCCTCCGGTTGCGCATTTCTCTGTGCTTCAGATGCCCACAAAGCATCCGCACTAGCAACCGTCGTATTTAATACTCCTTACGGGTGCCCTTTTTTAGTGTAGTTTTGTTACGAAAGTAAGATGAAATTTCTGGTTTAACAGGATTTTATTGAATGGTTGCAACACTATGTTAGAAAAGATAAAACTGGGTTAGAAAAGATAAAATTGGTTAAATACGAAATTAATAGGGTCTTCCCTGATGAATAGGTTTAAAAAATTGCTCGGAAATAAAAATCAGGCTGATATTGAATATTTAGATGGTGATTACAATCTTCTGGTGCCAGGTGATTATGTTATCTGTGGTATGAGCCGTGCTGAAATTCCTTTAGAAAATTTAAAATATTGGAACGTTGAACGCCAAGAACCTTACGCAACTGCTGAACTTGCCATAGAGGCTGAGAAAAAATATCGTAAAGTTGGAGAGTAAGTATTTTTAAGTGCTCCTTCGGTTGCCCACTAGACAATCATTAGTGATCAGTTTTAGTTTTTTCTTTTAAGTCTTCTGGTGAAATTGGTTTGGGGTAGTGTTCTTTCAAAAGATTTACCAGTGTTTCCTCATCATTTTTTTCAAAGGTAAACTCGATTGGAAACGGGCGGCTCATTCGTTTGAGTGCTCTTAGTTGATGATTACTGTTTTCATCAATTCGAACGTGATCTTTTTCAGTTGTGACCAATTGCAAGTCATCTGCTAGAGCTAGTTTGGTGAGATGGTCTGCGTCTTTGCTTGTAAAGTTATGATGATCAGGAAAGGGGTTGCGGCGGATAACTTTACCACCGGCATTCTCTAATGATTGAAACAATTTTTCGGGGCGACCAATTCCGGCATAAGCTAAAATTGGCTTTTCTTTCAACCAGTCCGTTTCTTCTGAGGCGCTGAGTTGACCGCGAAGAATTGGTTTTTTGAAATTATATTGAGTACGAAGTAGCTCTTTGATGTTTGATTTTTCTGCTTTGTTTGAGCCTGTAATGATGATGGCTGATGCGTTCGGTAGTTGAAATTCGAGAGGCGCGCGCAACGGGCCGGCTGGGAATATGCGTCCATTTCCGAGGGCTGTCGAGCTATCTATTGCGATGAAGGATAAGTTCTTTTGAACAGTTGGGTTTTGAAAGCCATCATCCATTATGATCATGTTTGATGGTCTTTGCTCAATAAGCCAAACACCCTCTACGCGATTTTTTGAGATGATTGTTGGCGCATGTTGACTTAATAAAAGGGGTTCGTCGCCCACATCATTAGCGTTATGCTCATCTAAGTTGACCAGAAGGGGGCCTGAATATTTCCCTTTATATCCTCTGCTTAAAAAGCTTGGCTCCCAACCAAGGCCTTGTAAAATATTTGCGAACTTTATGGCAAGTGGAGTTTTTCCTGTGCCGCCTAATGTGAAATTACCGATACAAATGATAGGAAGTTTGCTTTGGTAGGGGTTGGTATAACGAAAGCGCCATTTAACCGCTTGGCCATAAATTTGACCAAGAGGGTTTAGGTATTTGGGTAAGATATGGCCGGTGTCATCTTGCCACCAACTGGGGGGCTGCAAACTCATTTGCTTTAATACTCTTTTTAGTGGCGCTTCAGTTGCCCACAAAGCAACCGCGCTATTTAGTGACGCTTCAGTTGCCATTTTGTGCTTCAGTTGCTGACAAAGCAACCGCACTAGCAACTGCGCTATTTAGTTTCGCTTCATTTTGTCTCTTTTAGCGCTCTTTCAGGTTGCCTATAGCAATCGGGGCAACATCCGCTAAAGTAACCGACACGGCAGTTTCGTAATATTTAAAACTATTATCCACTTTAAGGCGAAGGTTTTATATAAGTTTCTAAGGTTTTTAGCGTTAATTCTTCAGCACCCGAGAGGTAGTCTATAGCATTTTGACCGCCAGCTTTTAGACTTTCATGTTGTTCTGGATTTTTTAAAAGATCAATGATTTTTGTTGCAAGAGATGTGGCATCTTCAACTTGAATGGCACCACCTCGTTGAAATAACTCAAAATAAGCAACTGCGAAATTTTCAACATGTGGTCCGGTGATGATATTTGTGCCTAATTTTAAGGCTTCAATTGGGTTTTGACCACCATGGCGAATGAAAGACCCGCCTATAAAGGCTGTTTTGGTGAGGCTGTAAAATAATCCCATTTCACCAATTGTATCTGCGATAAAGATATTCGTATTGCGACTTGGTTTACCACATTCACTGCGCAGATCAATTTTCAGCGGTTTGGCTTGAATATCTCTTTGGCCTTGACTGAGTGATGTGCGTATTTCTTTGGCTCTGTTTGGATGGCGTGGAACGATGATTGTTAAAAAATCAGGGTAATCCAATGAGATGATATTGTGGGCCTCAGCAATGAGCTCATCTTCACCTGGATGAGTGCTGGCAGCAACAAATAACGGACGGTCACCTATTGCTGATTTTAAAATTTTCAGTTCAGTTTCGTCGTAAGCCAGTGCCGGTGCATCAATTTTAAGGTTACCACTATGGATGACATTTTCAGCGCCGAGGGTGATAAAGCGGCGTTCGTCAATTGGGCCTTGAGCAAGTACTTGATCAAAACGACCAAAAAGCGGACGGGCCATGG
>JAJFHW010000338.1 GCA_021775385.1 Hyphomicrobiales bacterium
TAGGTCATTAATTGCAACAAACTCGATGTCTTGTCTGTTGGCTTCAGCGGCTGCGCGCAAGACGTTTCTTCCGATACGTCCAAATCCATTAATTGCAACCTTAAGTGCCATAGTCCTCTCCTAAATTTTCTTTTTTAGGGCCTCAATACCATATTATCGGTCTAATATAGATGATTGACTTGTTGTGATGTGCCCGTTCTTATTCAACTGGTTGTCTATGTGCCCTTTTAGCGACGATATGCCAATAGTTCATTTCGTCGCGTTGAGTAGCACTGGCATTTTACTCTATAATCAAGAGATAAAGTGCTGACGAACTCAATTTCTCCATATTTCATATTCATGAACTTTAGTTATGGGGCTGTTTTCGCCTAACTTGGCTCTGATTGCAATTGTCTTTTTTGTTATTGCTTCATTATTTTGCTTATTGGACTAAAATTTTTTTGGCACAAATGATTAAACTTTATTTACTAGCACTTCTGATTAGGCTGGCTAAAAATGAAAAAGCCAGTAAAAAGACTTTTGAGTGTTAAATGTTGATATTCAAAGAAAAAATTATAATAGTACGGACAAGTATTTCAATTTTTGCTATAATTTTGTTTTCAATTTTTGAGTGTAAGAAAGCTGATCTTATTTTTTTTAAGAACCTTGCTAAAAAATTGCATTTTTAGAAAATCATTTAAGATTACTTTTGTACCCCATGATTAATTTTGATCTATAAGGGGATGCACATTATTTTATTTATTGGGAGAAATTTATGAGTGATCGTGATGTGTCTGATTCACCCACCACTCGTATTTTGGAGACTGACGCTGAAGGCAGGGCCATTGGCCAGCCTGAGTCGGATATTAATTTATTGACTATTGAATTAGAAAAAATCACGCATGAACGTGATGACCTTAAAAAAGAGCTTGATGCTTCTTTAGTTCGTATTTCTGAACTTGAAGGTCAACAAAAGCTATTTTTAGAACGATTAGATAAAATAGAGGCGCTAATCTTGAAAGAGTTAAGCGATGTTGAGAGTTAATCTGTTTTACTGATTTATTCTAACGGCTAATTTTGTTTTCATTGTAACTATTTTCAATATGCATTGTGCTTTTCTCCAATTATGAACAATTTTGCTCATTGTAGTGTTTAGTTCTTGTCATTTTCATTGAACTTCATATGTTATAAATTAAAGCTGAGCTGCTTTGTACGTTAGGTGATGTCTTTCCGGGGCCTATAATCTTCTCTAGGGAGCTGACCCTGGTTTTGGCCGTGGCCTTAATTAATCGGCGCCCACCTACAACGTAGGGATCCAGGGAATTGCTATATCCGACGGCATATGTGGCTCAGCCTTATGGTTCTCTAGTTAAAGTACTAACTAGTATTTCTCTGGGGTTTTCTTCTAAAATTTTTCATTTCTAAGAATTTTTGTGGCTTTTGCTGTCTCTTGAGGTTGAATTTTCAATTCATGAAGTGTTTTTTCTTGATTTGAGCTTAAATTATTGGTTCATCCTTGCTTGAACACAATGTTCCAAGCTTAAGGTCTGATGAGATAAAAGAATGACTGTGAAGAACGAGTTACGACAAAAACTATATCGAAAACGCTCACGAGCCTTTCAAGATGATCAAAATTCTGAAGAGTGTGCTGCTTTGAAATTAGTTGATATGGCTGAACCTCTCATTGATCGTCCTGTTTCTCATTTAGACTTACCTGATACTGTAATTGCTGCGTATATTCCTATTGGTAGTGAAATTGACCCCCGCCCTTTAATGACAGCATTTCACAAAAGAGGTGCCATTCTTTGTGTGCCTGAAGTGGTTGAAGTTGATGCTCCTTTGCAATTTAGAGAATGGAGCCCAGGTGATTTATTAATCAGTGGAGCGCTTGGTACTTTACAACCGCTTTCTACAGCCCGTATTTTAAAACCTGATGTGATGTTTCTACCGCTTGTTGGGGTGGATCAAAATGGGGTTCGTCTTGGTCAGGGCGGTGGTTTCTATGATCGAACCATAGAAAAATTCTCTAGGGAAGAGTTGTTGACCATTGGTTTGGCATTTGATGCGCAAATGATTGATGACCTCCCTCGGGAGATCCATGACCAATATTTAGATGGGCTTATAAGCCCGAGTTGCTGCAAAATCTGGACTGAGGATCGCAAAGTGCGGTATTTATTGCAGTCTTAATTACCTCCCAATCAAATTAGCCGACTAACTTGAACGGCTAATTTGATTGGGAGTTTTTTATTTTTTCGAAATGTTGTTTGCACTGTTTTGCTATGTCTAGCAGCTATGGGAACACTTAGTTAGCAGGTATTTTATGCGCGTTTTATTTTTGGGTGATGTTGTTGGCCGGGATGGACGACGGGCCGTTATCGAGCAGTTACCACAGTTGCGTGAGACTTATGATCTCGATTTTGTTATAGTGAATGCAGATAATGCTGCAGGTGGTTTTGGTATCACTGAAGATATTTTTATGTCACTCATTGACGCTGGCGCTGATGTTGTCACGGGCGGGGATCATATTTGGGACCAACGGGATGCTCTGGTTTTTATTGAACGTCATCCACAATTGCTTCGGCCCATAAATTTCCCTTCAGGTGTTGCTGGGCGCGGGGCTAGTATTTTTCGCTCCGCTAAGGGGCAGGATGTTTTGGTTATTCATGCTGTTGGCCGGGTGTTTATGCCTGAGATGGATTGCCCGTTTGCAGCGATTGAGCGAGAAATTGAAATGTCTCCCCTTGGCAGTATGGTTGACGCTATTCTTATTGATTTTCATGCTGAAGCCACTTCTGAGAAGCAGGCGATGGGGCATTTTGTTGATGGGCGTGCTTCGATGGTTGTGGGGACGCACACTCATGCACCAACCTCAGATGGCCGAGTTTTAACTGGTGGTACAGCTTTCCTGACTGATGCAGGCATGTGTGGATGTTATGATAGTGTGATTGGGATGGACGCTGAAGAACCTATTGAGCGGTTTGTTACTCGGGTGCCGAAGGGTAGGTTTTCTCCAAAGGTTGGTGACGTCACGTTAGCTGGTTTTTGTGTTGAGGTTGATGATAAAACTGGCTTGGCGACCGAGGCAAAAGAATTGCGGCTCGGAGGACATTTAAGTCGATCCGAGCCGCTATTTTGGGTCAGTTCTTAAGTAGAGGTCATTATATAAAATGAAAAATTCTGGGGTCATTCATTTTATAAAAACACGACAAGAGCATTCTTCTTTTTATGAGCTTAAAGAAATGCTCTAGATACTTTTTTAAGCGTTCCTTTCCCCCCAAAACCGGTATCCACTTTTGGGCGGAACGCTCTTAATACACTTCAGTTATTTTCACATGTAAAAGACAGTAGTTTCATTCGGGCTGGAATGAAGCTTCTTTTAGCGATGTGACACTGTTCTATTGCAGAACAGCACCTGATATTTTCAAGCTTTTTCTTTCATTGTTGATTTTTACAAGTGAAACTCTTCTCATGTTCAATTGTTTTAAAATCAATATGAAGGAAAAGTCTTATCCATCATCAGTTAGCGGAGTAAATGAGAATTTGAGAAGAATCATTTTCACCACGCTGTAATGATGCCGCCCTCTGGGTTAACAAAAGATTAATGGTTTTTTAGTTGTGCTTCTGATGCCCACTTATCATCCGCACTATTTTCTCTCTCGCGGCTATTTCACCGCTGAAGCGGTGAGCCTCCGAGGGACGGTGCTAAGCACCGGACGCCCCTGGCGTCATGTCCTTCAGCCCGAAATGGGCTGAACTCCTTCTTCGTATAGAAAATGGTTTATTGAATCTACCTAAAAGAAGAATGTTCTAGTACAACAGAAACACTTAATTACCTATAGGAAGAAGGACTGACGCCACTTCGGTGTCAGGACATAGCGCAGCGTCAGCGAAGCCCGACGCGAGCGCCGCGCCTCGGAGGCTCTAGCGCTTTTTGCGCTAGAAATAGCCGTGAGAGAAAAAGAAGCGTTTTGTAAATTGAAGCAAAAGCAACGCGCTCTTATTACGTGTCTGCGATGAAACTGTAATCGGTGCTCAACTTTTTAGGTTGAAGCCCCTAGATTTTGTTTGATGGCTCGCTTATAAAGCGGGATCAGGAACTTAAGGTTCAATTTAACTTATATTTTGCATTACGAGGTAGCCATGGCGGGCCATTCCAAATTTAAGAATATTATGCACCGGAAAGGTGCGCAAGATAAGAAGCGCTCTAAAATTTTCTCAAAACTCGCTAAAGAGATTACGGTTGCTGCGAAAATGGGGACCCCTGATCCAGAAATGAACCCTCGTTTGCGGACAGCTATTCAAGCGGCTAAAGCGCAAAATATGCCTAAAGATAATATCGATAGGGCTGTTAAAAAATCTTTGGATGCTGGCGGCGAAAATTATGAAGAAGTTCGTTATGAAGGTTTTGGGATTGGCGGCGTTGGGGTGATTGTTGAAGCCTTAACAGACAATCGCAACCGAACAGCTGGTGAAGTTCGGTCTATCTTTACGAAAAGTGGTGGTAATCTTGGGGAAACCGGTGCTGTGTCTTTTGGTTTTGATCATGTTGGTGCCATTGAGTTCCCAGTTTCTGTATCAAGTGAAGATGAAATGTTTGAAGCAGCTTTAGAGGCTGGTGCCAATGAAGTTGAAAGCGATGATGATGCTCATATGCTATATGTAGACAATGATTCTTTGCATGAAGTTGCCAAGACTATGGAAGAAAAATTTGGTGAGCCATCATCAGCTAAACTTATCTGGAAGCCTCAGAACAACATTGAGCTTGATGATGAGAAGGGCGAGAAGATGTTCAAGATGTTAGA
>JAJFHW010000339.1 GCA_021775385.1 Hyphomicrobiales bacterium
GTTGCAAGGGTTTACATGGTTTCAACCCTTTATCATCAATGGAAAAAATGCAGGCAACATTCAACCCCATAAACACATTGTTTGTCACCTAGCACCAGGTACTTACGTTGTCTCAACAACATTGGGAGGGTTTGGCTTACCCAATAGCCTAAGAGAGCAAGCAAAAAAGGAATTCACTGTCATTGCTGGTGAAACAACCTTTGTGCAATTTAATGTCAGTATGGGAGCACACAGAAGTTCTGTACAAATTGTTCCCGGTTCCAAAACAAATGCATCGACAACGAAACTAGCCGGTAATTGTAAAGTTTAACCTGATCTAATTCACAGTCCAAACAAATAAAAAAGGCCAGCTCAATGCCGGCCTTAATCAAATCTAACTATACGAAGAACTCTCCCCTCAACCTGCCGAGTACGAAAAACGTAGGCCGCAGGCCGTCGGCGTAAGCGCCGCACATCGTAGGGGCCCATCGCCTTCGGCGATGGAATAGCCCCGTGAGTTCTACGAAGTCAAAATTCGTCTCGCAATCACTTGCGCTTGAATTTCAGCTGCCCCTTCAAAGATGTTCAAAATCCGCGCATCACAAAGAACACGGGACACAGGATATTCAAGAGCAAAACCGTTACCACCATGAATTTGCAGAGCGTTGTCAGCTGAGCTCCAGGCAACACGAGCGCCGAGGAGTTTCGCCATGCCCGCTTCCACGTCACAGCGTTTCTCTTCATCCTTCTGGCGAGCAGAGAAGTAAGTAAGTTGGCGCGCAATCATAATTTCAACGGCCATCATCACAAGCTTGTTGTAAACCCGCGGGAAGTTGACAATTGATTGACCAAACTGCATGCGGTCGTCTGCGTAACGAAGCCCAAGTTCAAGCGCACATTGTGCCACACCAATGGCACGAGCAGCTGTTTGAATACGAGCCGCTTCAAATGTTTCCATCAATTGTTTAAAGCCCTGGCCTTCTTCAGAACCAAGTAGATTTTCTTTTGGCACTTCAAACCCATCGAAAGAAATTTCATATTCCTTCATACCGCGATAACCAAGCACTTCAATCTCGCCGCCATCCATACCAGGTGTCGGGAACGGATCTTCGTCAGAACCGCGTTGTTTTTCAGCTAAAAGCATTGAAAGCCCGCGGTAACCTTTTTCATCAGGCTTTGTGCGCACTAGAAGCGTCATCAAGTCAGCGCGAACCGGGTGCGTAATCCATGTTTTCTGACCAGTGACCACATATTTATCACCCTCTAACGTACCGCGTGTTTTAAGAGACGCTAAGTCAGAACCTGTATTTGGCTCAGTAAACACAGCCGTTGGCAGTATTTCACCAGCTGAGATTTTAGGCAACCAATGTTCTTTTTGTTCTTGCGTACCACCACAAAGAATAAGTTCCGCAGCAATTTCAGAACGGGTGCCAAGCGAGCCAACGCCGATATAACCGCGTGACAATTCTTCAGACACAACGACCATAGATTCTTTGCCAAGCCCAAGCCCGCCAAATTCTTCAGGAATCGTCAGACCAAACACACCAAGTTCAGCCATCTTATCCAAAATTTCCATTGGCACATATTCGTTTGCCAAATGCCATTCATGCGCATGCGGCACAACTTCAGCCTCAGCAAAACGGCGCATTTCATCACGCATCGCTTCATAAGTCTCATCCAGGCCAGTGTCACCAAAGGTCGCGCTGCCTTCAGTTTTTAGCATAAGCTCAATCACTGATTTGCGAGCAGCGGGATTATTGCCAGAGCGCATTAATAGCTGAACAGATGGATTATCAAACCCGGCTAAATCTTCAGAGGTTAAACCTAAATCAATCGGGCGCACCATTTCTGTTTGGCTCATAGGAATGCCGCCAAGCATTTGAGCAAGATATTCACCAAAGCCGATTTGAACAATGAAAGTCTCTAACTCGCCAAGGCGATCTTCTTCCTTCATGCGAACAGCATAGTCTTGCAGTTGCTTCAAGCTTTCCGCATAAGTCGCAAACCAGGAAAGGCCATGGCTTTCATGTTGAGCTTCATCTAACTTTGCAGCATCAATCTTGCCATTATCACCTACAACAGTCGCAAGCACATTCGCTTTTGCTTTTGTTGTCAGCTCTTCAGCCAAAATCACCCCTGCATTAAGGTGATTCAGTAAATTGGGAATTAAGCCATTTTCAGCCATTGGTGCAACATCAACCGCAAGGTTCATAAATCTCTCCAAAATGAGTTTGAAATAAAAAAGGGAAAGCCCTTAAAAGCTAGCTATGCAGCAAGGAAAACCACCCATAAGTAATAATACGCACATTTATACAGCGAGGGAGAGGCAACTTGCAACAAGCCATTATAAAAAATAATACGCAAAAAGGCCAATATCAGACCAATTTAGAGCTAAATTTTTCTAAACATCCCAATTTAGCGGTCAAGAACTACTCTTTATCAACGAAAGACCTTTGCAAACTTTCAGCCAATTGCTTTGCCTTTGCTTTAAAACCGGTTGGAGCAACGTTTTTTTGGTTGCCATTCCTCCCACCATTCCCATTAGCAAAATGGCCAGCATTCGTATCAAGCGGGGGCAGGCCCTCTTCAGAAAATTGTTGTGGTTTGTGTCCACGATAATGCAATTCAGGATTATGCGCCCCCTTCGGATAGGCAGACGCAGCCTTTACAGCCTCTGGCGGCAGAGGAGGAATATCATTAGGGCCTGATAAACGCCCTGCATTTTGTTGAGGCTCAAAAGGAACTCCATTATCCATCAATTGTTGAGTGTCCATATAAGCCTGCCCATTTTGTATGTCAGATCTATTCTTGGCTTTTTCAACATCCGCCTGCCTTTTGGCAGCTATAATGCGCTGTGTATCAGCATAAGCTTGCCCCTCACTCACAGGTGAAGGCATGTCAGTAAAAGGAGGTGGTGTCGGCCCCTCAACTTGTGATGGAGGCGATTGAGGAGGCATCCCTTGAGGTGGAAGTGGAGGCATAGAGCGTGTCTCAGGGCCATCCACAAAAGGCGGCACAAGAGAGCGACCTTGTTGAGGCTCGGCTAAAGTTTCACTCGGCCTTATTTCGGGAGGTGCAATACCTTGCATCTCTCTTGAAACAACCGGCGGAACTCGGACCCCATTCGCTATTGGAGGTGCCGGAGGATGAGGTATATTTGAAGGAGGCATCACCGGGCGCCTCATATCAGACATATTAATTTGCGGTGCTACAAGAGGTGAAGGAGGCAAACTAATCGACATATCTTGTCGACTTAACTCATTATACCCCTCATTTTGCGGAGGCAAAGGAGGAGAAAAGTTAGAGTGCTCAACACCATAAGTTTGCTCTATATTTTGGATAGGAACTTCATTAAGAGCTTGATCTTCTCTCTCACGATCAGAAGCCCCGGTTAGCTCACCTTGCGACTTAGAAGCAAGATATTGCCCCAACGTTCGGTCGTTCCCGATTTTTTCTTTTATTTCAGGAATTTTATCAGAAACCGTTTCACCCGCTTGTAAGTTAGGTGCAAAAGCATCCTGACCTTCCTGCACTGCCTGGCCTACCTGCAGTAAATGTCCATTTTCAT
Organism: Hyphomicrobiales bacterium; assembly: GCA_021775385.1. GTDB lineage: Bacteria > Pseudomonadota > Alphaproteobacteria > Rhizobiales > HXMU1428-3 > HXMU1428-3. The sequence goes on from JAJFHW010000339.1 coordinate 3,548, forward strand.
TGATTTCATTTTTCTCAAACCCAGCCGGGCGCATATCTGTTGGAGGCATATCTGATGGAGAGAGTGATCTTTCCATAAAGCCAGGATCACCAAGCCCCTGGTCAGCTCTAATAGAAGGTCCACCAGACACCATGGTATCTCTTGGAACAGAGATATCATCCATATATTCAGCTTGGTTTAATGGAACAGAGCCCTCCTCCATCTTATCACCTGGATGAAAATCACTCATTTCATCCAGATTAGACATCGGAACATGATCAGAAAGTTGATCAACACTATATGTATAAGTTTTCTCATGTGGAGGTGATTGCTCTTCATACTCATCACCAGGCGCGAACAGTGTTGTCTCTAGTGGGAAACCTTGTGGTTCAATATAATTCTTACCTTCTTGAGAATTTAAGAAAGGAACGCTTTCCTCAACAAAATTATCCAAAGGAGGCAGATTTGAAAGGGGCTCACTCTGAGAAAAATGATCCTCAGTATTCTGTCTGAGAGATTCCTGTTGCTCAGAAAATTGAGGTTGATTTATATCTTGTTGGGATTGAGCAAAATGAGCCCCAGATGCATCATAATCTTGAGCATCTGTTTGTGTTTCAAAATCATCCTCAACTACAGGAGGAACATAATCCTTACCAGTTGAAACTTCTTCGTGCCAAATTGGCCCATCACCCAAATCATTATCAGAGGCAAAGTTAGAAGCCTCTTCACCATCATGAATGTTAAACGCATCCACTAGTTCGTTTTGTCCTTCTTCATGTGTTAAAACATCAACAACAGGAGAAGTTAAAGTCTCAACACCAACCTTATCTTCATCATGCTCTAAAAATGGAACGTTAGCTTTAAGACTTTCATTAGCCTCTGATTTTTGCACCATTTGGGCCGTAAGAGAGGCAAGCTCAGCTTCGAGTGCTAGTTTTTTAGCAAGCAAAGCATCCGTAAACTCTTGAACTTCTGCAAAATTTTCCACAAGTTCAACCGATGCCTCTACCAAATCAGCTTTCCCCTCTTCGGTATCTTCATAAAGGTTGGCATCTTCATAGAATTCACCTGAAAGCATATCTTCTTCAACACGGCCTACAATTTCTTGTTGCTCATCAGTGTTAAAAGCACTCGGCTCTAGGTCCGGGGTTCCGTTCTGCTCTGCAATGACTTCAGGGTGAATTGAGTAAAACTTATTCAAAGAAAGACGGTCAAAGGAAATTTCATCGTTGTTTTTTTGAGCATAATAAGTCGAAACATTTTTCGCTAATAATGTTGCTTGCTCAATCCAGTTTTCTCTAGAAACTCTGCAAGGATCAGATAATTCCTCAGATAGGCGCAGCATGTCAGCTTCTTTAAATTCAACAATATCGAGAAATGAATATATACCATGTTGAGACAACAACTCAGATACATCTTCATCAATGCCCTGTATAAGAGTTAAATCATCAGCTGCTACTTTTTCTTTTTTAACAGAACCAGCTTCTACAGAAGTATCAGCCTGATCTGTTTCATCTGTCTCTAAAATTTCAGTGTCATGAGGATCTGCTTTTAAAGTCAGTTCCTCGTCACTGAGTTGTTCTTCTAACTTGTCTTTCGCTTTATCATCCGCCTCAGTAGAATGAGCTCCAACAGCGTCTCTTTCACCAACCAATGATGTCTCCGAATGAGAAAGCGATGATATCAAGCTCTCCTCAAAAGAAGAAGCAACTGTAAAGTCCTGCTCTTCTTGGCTCTCACCTGCACCAACATGCTCAGCAGCATCTGTTTCTGGAGTTGTTTCAGGAACAGTCCGTGTAACCGGGCTAACAATAATACGAGGTTTTTTAGCTGGTTGTTGTTCATGTGAACTAACACCTGCGTCAGCCGTTTTAGCTCCATCCCCAGCTTCACTCACAACAGATTGAGACACCGGTCCAGATACAGGTTGCGACCAAGACGACAACATATCATTGATAGTATCATCAGTTTCAGCAATAACTGTCGTTCGCGCAGTTTCACTATTTTCATTTAAAGCGACAGAAGTAACAGGAGTGTCAGGGGTAACAGAAGCAGCCGGATAGTCATTTAAAAAGAGCGCACGATTTATCAGATCAAGGTCTTTGACAACGCCCCCAACTTTGTTCAATGCAAAATTTTTCGCTTCTGTTTCGATATCAGGGGCAACTCGAATGTCTCCAACCAATTTTTCAACTGCTGATATAATACCATCGACAGATTGAATGATCTGATCATCTGAAGAGCTCATGAGCTGATGTCCCTTTACTCAAAATATAAAGAATGGCGAAGTACCATCAATTATTTCATTATCAATGCCGCACCTTAAACTCAAATTATTGACAAAATAAGTACGACTTCTAATAAATAATGCCATTTTAATGATGATATCATGGCAAAAAGTAAGATTCTTTCTCTATTTTAGTAGAAAAAAACAGAGATCGCTTTTTCAAACAAATAAAAACTCCAATTTAAAGAAAAAATCACCACGAAAGCCTCCTCCAACCATACAAAGTAAGAGCAGGGCATCTGGAGTCAAAAGATTCTATCCGGTGCTTCGCGCGGTTGCTTTATGGGTAACCTGAAGCACCAGCAAGAACCATAACTGTGAGAAAAAACAAGAACCAACATTATGAAGAAGGTAGCGAGTTTAGCAAGCGAACATGGCGCAGCACCAGCGAAGCCCGGGCCAAGCGCCGCCCTCGGAAGCCTAAACGCTTCGATAGCGCGGTTGCTTGTGGGCAACCTAAAGCGCCAAAAAAGCGCGGTTGCGGGTGGGCAATCTAAAGCGCCACTAAAAAGTAATAGCCGTAAGAGAAAACGCACAGGTGCGTAGTAGGTAACTGAAGCGCAAAAAAAGGGATGCAAATTTCTTGGCACCCCTTTTCATATAACATTTTTTAAACAGTGAAATTAAGCGTTACGCGCTTCTTCCAAAGTCTTCATACCAGCGCGCTTAGCACCAACAAGACAAGACATATTACCTGGCGCATGCTGGTTAGATAGCATCTGCATGTGTGCTTCAGGAATACGATCCCATTCAAAAACTTCAGACATACAAGGCTTAACCAAGCCTTCAATAACCAAACGGTTAGCACTAGCAGCTTGTTTCAAATGCGCAAAGTGTGATCCCTGAATACGTTTTTGGTGCATCCAAACATAACGGGCATCCATAGTCAGGTTAAAGCCAGAAGTACCAGCACAGAACACAACCATACCACCGCGTTTAACAACAAAAGTCGATGCTGGGAATGTGGCCTCTCCAGGGTGTTCAAACACCATGTCAACATTCACGCCCTTACCAGTGATTTCCCAAATCGCTTTACCAAATTTGCGAACTTCACTGAACCATTTGCTATATTCATCGCTATTCACTGTTGGCAATTGGCCCCAACAATTAAAATCTTTACGATTGATCACGCCTTTAGCACCAAGGCTCATAACGAAATCACGTTTAGATTCATCAGAGATAACGCCAATAGCATTAGCACCAGCCGCTTTAATCAACAGAACAGCAAAAACACCAAGACCACCAGAAGCACCCCAAACTAGAACATTTTGACCAGGCTTTACTTCATGAGGCATATGACCAAACAGCATCCGATAAGCGGTTGCCAAAGTCAGCGTATAACAAGCGCTCTCTTCCCAAGTTAAGTGCTGAGGACGAGCCATCAATTGTTGAGCTTGAACACGAGAAAATTGAGCAAATGAACCTTCAGGAGTTTCATAACCCCAAATCTTTTGAGAAGTAGAATACATTGGATCACCACCATTGCATTCCTCGTCATCGCCGCCTGTCATATTACAGTGAACAACAACTTCATCGCCAACTTTCCAGTTGGTAACATCTTTACCAACAGCCCAAACAATACCAGAAGCATCAGAACCAGCAACATGGTAAGGAACTTTATGTACGTCAAAAACTGAAACAGGCTCACCAAGTGACGCCCAAACGCCATTATAGTTCACACCTGCCGCCATGTTAAAAACAAGCACATCTTTCGGTCCAAGATCCCAAATCGGCAAGGCCTCTACTTGCATCGCCTGATCAGGCTTACCTTCACGTTCACGCCGGATTGCCCAGGCATACATTTTTTCTGGCACATGACCAAGCGGTGGGATTTCCCCGACTTCATAAAGATCTTTGGTAGTCATTAACTAATCCTCTAATTCGCATTCGAAATATATTTCAACCACAAACCAAACCCAGCGCCAAACAGGCACTAAACCAGTTGCAAAAGACAAATCATCTTGAAATGAGTGAACCCCTCTCCCGTAAAGATATACAGGTACTTGGTATACGAAACTAGACGCTTACCAAGCCTACTCACTCATAGACAAAGCAATTTCCTGACATCTTTCAGAAACAAAATCAACCCTGCCATTAGCTGAGAAGGGTTCAATATCCCAAAATATAGACATTTTACCAAAAAATTAGACCAATTACGGGGGAGAACAGACAAAAAAATATTTAAAATTTTAATCAGTTTCATTCAATCAAATTAAATATAGTTCAATTCTTCTATGATAAACACTTTAAATCATCAAAAGTACGATCAATTGAGCAGCCAAAACAAAAGAGTTTGAAAATGATGTCAGAAAATCAAGAGCAAAAAATTCAAGCACATCAAACAAACTCAAAAATTATAATAACGCCGCCCTCATATTTAACTTCAAATTCTCTTTGCAAAAGATTACTGCCCTTAGCAATCTTAATATCCATCCTAGCATTTGCTACAGCCTTTGTTATTTCTTTAAACGCAGGCTCAATATTTTTCAAAGCTGAAACAAGCTATTTAGTTACACTGAGTTTAGAAATGTTGTTTCTCTTATCCTGCACCATCGCCATCTGGAAAAAAACAATACAATGTTAGACAGTAATAATAAGTAAAATTATCCTTTAATTTAGAGATCCTTCGGTAAACCCAACAACAAATCAGGCCGGCGCTCTTTTGTAAGCTTTAATGATTGTTCATTCCGCCACTTCTCAATTTTACCATGATCACCACTAAGCAAAACATCTGGAATGAGCTCCCCTTCAAAGTCACGTGGCCGCGTATAATGCGGATGCTCAAGCATGCCACCTTCAAAACTCTCATTATCCAAACTTGATTGAGCCCCCAAAACCCCGTCTTTCAAACGAACAACCGCATCCAACAGACAATAAGCTGCCATTTCACCACCAGTCATAACAAAATCACCAATGGAAACTTCCTCTAGATTCCGAGACGTTATAACCCTTTCATCAAGCCCCTCAAAACGTCCACAAACCAATATCAAACCATCACTAGAGGCAAACTCTCGTGCTAAATTTTGATCAAAAGGGCGTCCCCGAGGAGAGAGATAAATACGGCGTGCTGTTGGACATAACTCTACAGCTGCATCAATAGCCTTCGCTGCAATATCTGGCCTGAGAACCATACCAGGGCCACCACCAGCAGGCGTATCATCAACCGAGCGATGTTTATCGCTTGCAAAATCCCGGAAATTTAAAACATCCAAGCCCCACAAGCCTTTCTCAAGCGCAGTGCCAGTAACACTCGTCCCTAACGGTCCAGGAAAAAGTTCAGGAAAAAGCGTCAAACATACTGCACGCCATTTTGGGCAATCAGAGCCACCAGTCATCTTCACTCCTCAATAGGAAAATCAATTTTAAGTCTTTTTTTGATTATTCTTGAGTGTTTTTACTATCAGCAAAAAGCGATATTGACCAGAATGTAGAAATCCTGCTCTCCAATACTACATTATGAATGAGATAGCTTACTTCAGAGCACGCACATGGCGCTGCAAAGCGTCCGGCGCTTAAATGCCCTCATTGTCGGAGGGCTTTTCGCTAACGCGGCTGCTGGTGGGCATCTGAAGCGCCAACAAAGCGCGGTTGCTTGTGGGCAACCTAAAGCGCCAACAAAGCGCGGTTGTTTGTGGGCAACCTAAAGCGCAACTAAAAAGAATGAAAAAACACCCCTGAGACAAAAGGAAAGCGTTTCGTGAATTGATTAAAATGAAGTTCTAGAAATGAGAAAAAGGCAAGACAGACCATATCTGAAGATTGTGAAGAACAATTTACAAAGAAACAAGAAGGGGACATCGAAACAAATTCAATAAAACCTCAAATCCATCTTTTTCAGCGGCCAATGGGCAGTAAGGCAGTAAATAAAGTAAACCTGTTTTCAAATGACCTATTTCCCATAACAAACGAGATTGATCCATGCGTTTCATGCCATAAACCACTAAGTCACCAAAAAAGTCCGCTTCAAGGTCGTTGCGAAGCTCTTCTTCACGCTCAATGACATCGCCAATACACAAGAGAACAACGGATTGCTCAAATGTTTGTAAATAATCTCGGAGCATATTAAGCCCATCTTTCCAGGCATCATATGAATGCACAAGAATAACAAGAGGACCAGTTCCTGCACTAGCCCGAGGACCAGCCATTAAAACGCCGCCTCTGCAATTGCTCTCTTTTAGTTGCATATAATCACGAGTAAGCTGGCGAGCAGATAAATGCTCTCCCATAACAATGATATTATCACGATCGCAATATGAGTGAAATTGGGCATTAACATTTTCAGTTATCGTCAAGAAATCAGAATCAATGCGAGCAGCCAAAGACCGCCGGCGCACCTCACGCTCAAGTGCACGCATCGCAATTTTATTTTCCTTTTTTAATTCATGAAGTTCAAAGCCACGCCGAGAACCACAAAAACCAACTTCTTTGGAAAAAGAAAAACGAGATGCCTTAAAAAGCTGCTCATTCTCAAGATAAAGAGCACGAATAGGTAGGCTTGCGCCTTTTGCCATTTGAAACCCGACAGAAAGTGCAGCTTTATTTGGACAACGCCCACCAAGCTTTAATATTATCTGTTCAGCCATTCATTCGTCTCCTCATAGTGCGGATGCTTTGTGGGCATCTAAAGCACTACTAAATAATGCGGATGCTTAAGGCCGGTTTCAGGTCGGAAACCTAAAGGTCCGTCCAAAAGAGGCATCTAAAGCACAACAAAACAAGGAAAACCCTAAATGATTCGTGACAAAACTAAGAAGATAAATAATCAACAAAAAGATCATTTCTGAAAATCAGTTTATAATTGCAACATATAATCAACAACCCTACCAAATGAAAAAATCAGCAACAAGATCGTTTTTAACGTTCAATTACATCCGCTTACACAAAAAAGATGAGATATAACAAAAGAATAGATTAACAAAAGGTTAACGCATTAGCCAACTGGGCCATCGCTAAATGAACGGCGCATATGAGCAAAATCAGTTAAGCGCGCTTCGACACCCCGATTTAATGATCCGCTTTCAAACACACCTTTTCGAGACCGTGAGCCGGCTTTCACACCTGTTAAAATCTCCAATCCTTCATCAATGTGCTCGATAGACCAAACATAAAATTCGCCGCGCCCACAAGCCGCAACAACATCTTCGCGCAGCATCAGGTGAACTCGATTCGCGTGAGGAATAATCACCCCTTGTCCGCCAGTTAATCCACGCTCAGAACAAAGATCAAAATAGCCTTCAATCTTTTCATTCACACCGCCAATTGCCTGGACACCGCCCTGCTGATTAACAGATCCGGTAACTGCAATTCCTTGACGAATTGGAACTTGAGAAAGCGCTGACAAAAGCGCAAATAATTCAGCAGCCGAGGCACTGTCACCATCAATTCCACCATATGATTGCTCGAAAACCAAACTTGCACTCAAAGCAAGAGGCACAGTCTGAGCGTATGTACCCGCTAAATACCCCCAAAGGATCATAACCCCTTTTGAATGCAAAGGACCGCCTAATTCAACTTCACGCTCAATATCGACAACCCGTCCAGCTCCCATACGTACCCGTGCCGTAATTTTATTCGGCCTGCCAAAAGCATAATCACCATGTTGCAAAACACTCAAACCATTAATTTGACCAATAACAGCCCCATCTGTTTCAATCATCTGCAAATCACGCATGATGCTCTCACGGTGGCGTTCTTTCACAAGGGAAGCTCTTCTCTCACGCTTACGAAGTGCCATCTTAATGTCAGAATGCGCTGTTGTTTTCCGCTCATCTTTAGAAGACAGATAATCCGCCTCAATTAAAATATCCTGCAACTGGACAAAATTAATATATAATTTCTCTCCGTCGCCCGCTTGTCTGGAACTTTCTTCAATCAATCGTCCAACAGCAACTGCATCCAGAGGTTTTAAATTTTTCTTGCCTGTAATCCCAGTAATAATTTGAGCATATTGCATCTCAACTTCATCTGTTCGATCAATACGATCTTCAAATTCAGCTTGGATCTTAAAGATATTTGCAAATTCAGGGTCGATCTCTTTCAGGCGATAATAAATCTCACGCTCACCAAATAGAATGACTTTTACATTCAATGGAATAGCTTCAGGCATTAAAGATACCGGTTTCAAAACAGACCCATCATCAATGGGAGATTGCACCCGAATTTCTTTATCAATCAGGGCCTGCTTAAACCCTTCCCAGGAAAAATTATTCTGCAACAACTTTGCCGCATCAATCAGTAAAACACCACCATTAGCTTTGTGCAAAGCACCAGCTTTTATCATATTAAAATCAGCGCCATGACCATTTCCGGCTCCGGTCACAGTTTCAACCCGGCCAACCATATTACTTAATGTCGGGTTCCCCTCTTTAATAAGCGGACCACCATTCAGCTCACTGCGTTTATGGCTGACCAATACATTGACCATGTAGCGGGAATATTTAGGGTCATCCTCAGTTTCAACATGTCCCTTCACCAAAACACTATCGCTCTCTTCATCAACGAACAAACCAATGTGACGAATAAGATCAACCTCAACAGCGTCCAAATAGCTCTTAATTTTTTCGATTTTTTTAAATGAATTGCGAACACCAAGCAATGCAGCGGATACAACATTCTTAGCCATATCAGCATTCAACTTCATCAGCTTTTCAGCGCGTTCTTTTTGCTGCAAAGGAAAACTTTGAAATAGTTCAGACAATTGGCGCTCAAGCGCTTCAATCTTAGCCTCAACAACACGGCGCTCACCAACTGGTTTTGCTTGAAATTCTTCTGGCTCTATTGCTTCCCCATCTTCCAAAGGCACCATAGTAAACCCGGAAGGCGTTCTTAAAATTCCAACATTTTTGGAGCGAGCATGCTCAATTAAATTATCAATGGCATCTTCTTGATTACTCTCAAAGGCCAAATCAATAGCACGGCGCCGGGTGATGTATTCATCTGAGTGGAACATGGCAGACAAACCAACCCGTAATTCATCAATTGACTGGATCACTAAGTTACGAAACTCTACTCCCTGCCCGGCAGATAATTCTATGGCAAGAGGTTGATAGCTATTTTCAAAATTATTGACATAAACCCAATCTGAAGGGGCCTCCCAGGAAGGCAATGTCTCTTTAAGAAGTTTAGTAATGGCCGTTAACTTGCCAACCCCAAGACCGCCAGCAGCAAATATGTTAAAATTATCTGTGCGGATATCAACACCAAGCGCAACAGCTTCAAGCCCGCGATCTTGCCCGATTAATCCTGAATATGGCTCAAGTTCTTTGGTTGTTAAAAATCCCAACTTCCCTGGATTTGAAGCATTTCTAAGTCCAGCAACTTCAATAGTGTCACTTGACTGCCCAGATTTTTTCCCACGTGACTTTTTACCAAGTGTTTCACGGCTTTTGCTAAATCCAAACATATGACCCCTCCGGATACGTAAAAAAAATCTATCAGCACTTAAGGCCTAAAGATCATTTAAACGCTCTTTTAATCTCGTAATTAAAAAAACAAACCAACGCCTCTCACATCAGAAGCATGGCCTAAAAATTAGTTTTTATACACCATTAGACAATGACAAGATAATTAAAGATTGCTAGTCCCCCAGTAAAGTATGACTATAACTATGGCCTGTTTTGCACCAGTTACCCCCAAAAATTATACATAAAGCAAAAAAACAACAGCAAACTTAAAAAAGCCTACTGTTGTTTAAAAATTTGTTGTGAGTAAAACCTTAGAGCGCACTTCTTGAGAGTGGTATCAGTTTTAGAAAATACGCCGTTGCTTCATGTGGATGCTTAGTCGGCATCTGAAGTAAATAAATGGCAACTGAAGGAGCCTTAAAAAGAACAACCTAAAGCACCTAAAAAGTAATAATCGTGAGAGAAAACTCTACCGTGGCGCACGTTTCGCCAAAATACGTTGCAGGGTTCTGCGATGCATGTTCAAGCGCCGTGCGGTCTCAGATACATTGCGATTGCACAATTCATAAACCCGCTGTATGTGCTCCCAGCGCACACGATCAGCAGACATCGGGTTCTCTGGTGGCGCTGCCTTTTCACCTGTTGCCATTAACGCTGCGACAACATCATCTGCATCAGCTGGTTTCGCTAAATAATCAATCGCACCAAGTTTCACAGCAGTAACAGCAGTTGCTAAATTTCCATAGCCCGTAAGAACCACAGAGCGGGCACTAGGTCGCGCTTCAGATAAAACCTCAAGCACTTGCAATCCATTGCCGCCATTTAGACGCATATCCACAACAGCAAACGCTGGCGGAGAACGGCGAATAATAGCAATGCCATCATCAACATTATCAGCGGTTTGCACATCAAATCCACGCGATTCTAACGCGCGAGACAATCGATTTAAAAATGATTGGTCATCTTCAACAACCAACATTGACCGATCTTCATAAACTGACCAGTCTATCGCTTCCATAACCATAAAAGATCTCCCCAATCTATTAAGTTTAAAGAATTGAAAACAACTAAACGAGCAAGGCAAACAAAATCCAACACTCAGAATAGAATAACTCTAAGTTAGACTTTAGTCGTTAAAGTCAGAAAAGTGAAGTAAAATAGAAAAACAGGCCTAATTTGTCGCAGGGACCTTGCGTCACAACAGAACAATGAAACAGAGAAAGTGAAACAGGGGAAAATTAAAAAACACCAAAATCACAGAACATTTCACGATAAAAATTGGAACTTCAGTCTTTCTCAATACTTGTATCAAGCGCAACTCTGGGCCAATCTAGCTTTACATAGGCCCCAGCAATCGCCCCTTTAACCAAATCATGCTTCACATTACCAAAACGCATAACGGCCCCTGACCGCTCTAACAAAGTCTTGGAAATAAAAAAACCAAGCCCCATTCCACTTTGATGATCCTCAACTTCACCACGTGCAATCGAGCGAGATGAAACAAAGGGTTCACCTAAGATTTTCATCATCTCAGGTGAAAACCCCGGACCATCATCAATAATACTCAATTTTACTTTGGTCTCAGACCATTCGATTGAGATCACAACTTTTGTCTTAGAAAATTCAACAGCGTTCTCAACAATATTACCCAGCGCATATATCATCCCCGGGTTGCGATATAACAACGGTTCTTTATCAAAAGGAGCAACAGTGCCCTCTTTCGGAAATTTCTTTACAAGAATATTCGCCTTTAAAGCCTTTAATGGTTGCGCCACTTCCTCAATAACATCACCGATTGAAGAGCTCGCAACCAACATATCCGCATCCATTCCCTCATCCGTTAAAGATTGAAGAATTTCACGGCATCTAACAGCTTGCTTTCGTATAAGCTTCACATCTTCTTTGATATGGCTCTCTTCAGTCATCTCCCGCTCTAACTCTTTTGCTACAAGGCAAATCGTCGAAAGCGGTGTCCCAAGACCATGGGCAGCTGCAGCAGCTAACCCATCAATAGCTGATAATTTTTGCTCCCGCGCTAAAGTAGCTTCAGTAGCTGCTAGAGCCGCTGACATGACCCGGCTTTCATTCGCAATCCGCCAAGCAAAAAAGCCAATAAAAGCCATAGCGCAAAGAAGAGAAATCCAGTTCCCCATACGATAAGCACCAGGAAATTCAAGCCCGCCAATTGTCTCCCAGGGCAGAGGTAAGTAAACAAAGCTAATGATACTAGCTGAAGTTATAGCTAAAATAGAGAGTATTACTGTCGATTGCGTGCGCAAAGACGCCGCTGAAATAGCAATTGGCGCAACAAGGAGAGAGGCAAACGGATTTAAAATGCCTCCAGTTAAATATAAAAGTACCGAGAGTTGCACAATATCAAACCCAAGCATCCATGTGCCAAACTGATTACCGATCACCTTAATGTCGTTCACCATCGCACTCAGCACAACATTGATACAAACAGAAAGGCAAATAACAAAAATGGTGAGTGAAAGTGGAAATTCAAACTTCAGCCAATAAAACACAAGCAGTACAGCAGCAAATTGCCCAACAATTGCAATCCAACGCAGCCGCACAATTGTTCTAAGTCGCAAATGTGATCGGTTTATATAGTCTCTCTGTTCCATATAAAAAGACATTAAGGAATTTCGCACAACTGACAACCTTAATCATAAAATAAAGATAACCTGTCTTAATCATGCCTTTTAAAAATCGAAATCACACTACAATTCATTGCTAAATATCGTCACACCAATTTGATCAAATTTTTCATCAGAAATGCTTGACCTTTTAACCATTGCCCGCTTAATGTCCGAGAGCCTTAAAAGGTCAAATAATTAAAGTTCCAATTGAAACTCAAAAGAGAAATTCATAGTGGAACATAAGAAACAAATACAGGTGAAAAACCATGCGCCTCAATCAAGTGTTTATCATTCTTTGCTGCTTCTTTTTTGGAGCGCTCGTTGCCATTTGGCTTTATGCACTAGAGCATCAACAACCTAAAACTCAGATAGAAGGCAGCGCTAAAGCACTCATTGGCGGCCCCTTCAATTTGGTAGATCACAAAGGCACAGCCAAAACCGACAAAGATTTTCAAGGAAAATATATGCTGATTTATTTTGGCTATAGTTTCTGCCCAGACATTTGCCCAACTGATTTACAGAAAATGGCAAATGCAATCGACATGGCCAAACCAAAAAGTGAAAAAGTCCAACCAATTTTCATTACCATTGACCCTGAACGTGACACGCCCAAACAATTAGCCAGTTACGTCTCTAATTTTCATCCCCGCTTAACCGGTTTAACCGGCACTGTTGAAGAGATTACAAAAGTAAAAAAAGCATACAAAGTTTATGGCGTAAAAGTTGATGAAAATGGCAAGCCATCCAAAAACATCAAAGGCACCGATTATTTAATGGATCACTCACCCCAAACATTTTTAATAGGACCAGACGGAAAATTTATTCGTTATTTCAGATTTAACAACACAGCAAAAGACATGGCAGTTGCGATCGATAAACACGTCAAATAAGCAAACACAAAAATACATTAAAAAAACAAGCAAGGCCTAATAATTGCGTTTATCTGTGAGTTGCATTTAAGAAATTCAAATTAGTACTTTAAAAATTAACCAACAAATATCATGCTTGTGTTTAATGATTCGGTTGTAAAAAATTAACGTCGCGGCATTACAACCAAGATCATCAACCCAATCTTAAAAAACAACAAGAACAATCAATTTTAATTTAAGAAGAGGCAATTTCATGCGGTGGGCAGCACGCCTAAATATTAGTAAAAAGAGTATGCTCCAGCATGGAGAAGAAATTGCTTTAGAAAATTGCGACATCCCAATTAAATTCCGCCGTCACCCGAAAGCTCGCCGCTTAACTTTGCGCGTCAGCTCAACAGATCGATCTGCGATTGTGACAGTACCTCCCTATTGTACCGATAAAGAAACAATTTCTTTTCTAGAAAATCATCGCAATTGGTTATTCGAACAATTTGAAAAACTTCCAGAGGCCGCCCCTTTCAAACATGAGAGCATCATCCCCTTAAGAGGTGTGGATCATAAACTCATCTTCGCAGGCCAGTCCCGTGGCAAAGGTGTCATCTGGATAGAAAACACAGATACAGATACAGAATCTGAAACTTTAGAAACACAAGAAAGCTCAATACCCGAAATACATATAAACGGTACAGAGCATTTCGCACCCCGCCGTCTAACAAGATGGCTCATTGACCAAGCAAGAAAAGACCTACTAGAACGCTCAAAATGGCATAGCGACAATCTAGGTCTCTCATACAATAAAATCATGATCAAAGATCAGCGCAGTCGTTGGGGCTCCTGCTCATCACGCGGGATTTTATCTTATTCATGGCGCCTAGTTTTAGCCCCAGCTGATGTTCTGGATTATGTTGCCGCACACGAAGTTGCTCACCTTGCTGAAATGAACCACGGGCCAGATTTCTGGGCTTTGGTGGAACAAACCTTACCCACCTACAAAACAGCAAAAGCCTGGCTCAGCGAAAACGGCTCAGAACTCCACCGCTACGGCGCCATTAGTTAATAGTCCAGGGTTCAAATTCCAACTATGTAAAA
>JAJFHW010000340.1 GCA_021775385.1 Hyphomicrobiales bacterium
ACGTCGTTCAATTATGCAGAAGAATTTAAGAAACTTGATCTTGAAGCATTAAAGAAAGATATAGACAAAGTCATAACCACTTCACAAGATTGGTGGCCCGCAGACTACGGCAACTATGGTCCTCTCTTTATTCGCATGGCATGGCACAGTGCTGGCACATACAGAACCTTTGACGGACGCGGCGGTGCTGGCACCGGCAATCAACGGTTCGCACCACTAAACAGCTGGCCAGATAATGTTAACTTGGACAAAGCTCGTGCACTGCTTTGGCCTATAAAACAAAAATACGGAAAACAAATTTCTTGGGCAGATCTAATGATCTTAACCGGCAACTGCGCACTTGAATCAATGGGGTTCAAAACATTTGGTTTTGGCGGGGGCCGTGTAGATATTTGGGAACCTGAAGAAGACATCTATTGGGGGCCAGAAGCCACATGGTTAGACGATGAACGCTATAGCGGAGAACGCGAATTAGCAAACCCATTGGCTGCAGTGCAAATGGGACTTATCTACGTTAACCCTGAAGGTCCAAATGGCACACCAGATCCACTCGCCTCAGCAGTAGACATCCGTGACACATTCGCTCGTATGGCAATGAATGCTGAAGAAACAGTTGCCCTTGTAGCAGGCGGTCACACCTTCGGTAAAGCACATGGTGCTGGTGATCCAAATAAATATGTCGGACCAGAACCAGAAGGCGCAGCAATTGAAGAACAAGGCTTTGGTTGGAATAATAAAATGGGTTCAGGCAAAGGTGGTGACACCATCAGCAGCGGAATTGAAGGCGCATGGACACCAAACCCAATACAATGGGACAATGGATTTTTTGACGTGCTCTTTGGCTATGACTGGGAGTTAACAAAGAGCCCAGCTGGCGCCCATCAATGGACCCCAACAGCAAGTTCCAACGCTGATCAACCGCCAGCCGCAGCTGATGCCTCAAAATCAGAACCTTTGATGATGACAACAGCTGACATGTCTCTGAAACTAGATCCTATTTTTGAGCCTATTTCTCGTCGTTTCCACGAAAACCCTGACGAATTTGCTGATGCATTTGCTCGTGCCTGGTTCAAATTAACCCACAGAGATATGGGACCAATTGCTCGCTATCTTGGTGAAGAAGTACCAAGTGAAGAACTTATCTGGCAAGACCCAGTCCCTGTAGCGAGCAATGAACTAATAGGCGATCAAGATGCAGAAGAACTGAAAGAAAAAATTCTCGCCTCAAACCTTTCTATCTCTGATCTTGTCTCAACCGCATGGGCCTCAGCTTCAACATACCGTGGTAGTGATATGCGCGGTGGTGCAAACGGCGCACGCATTCGTCTAAGCCCTCAAAAAGATTGGGAAGTGAACAATCCAGAAAATCTAGCAAGAGTATTAAAAACTCTCGAAGATATTCAAACTAGTTTCCAATCATCTGGTAAACAAGTCTCACTAGCAGACCTTATCGTACTTGGTGGATCAGCAGCTATTGAAGCAGCTGCAAAAAATGCTGGTCAGGACATTGAGGTTCCTTTCACGCCAGGCCGTACCGACGCAAATGAAGCTCAAACCGATGTAGAAAGTTTTGAAGCCTTAGAACCTTTTGCAGATGGCTTTAGAAACTACATAAAGGGAAGCCAGAACAGAGCAACAGAAGAGCTACTTATTGATCGCGCTCAACTTCTCTCATTATCAGCTCCTGAGATGTCAGTACTTGTTGGCGGATTACGTATGTTAGATACCAATGCTGACAACTCTAAACACGGTGTCTATACAAGCAAGTCAGATACTTTAAGCAACGACTTCTTTGTGAATCTATTAAATAGAGATGTCAAATGGGAGCCGGCAGATACTGAAGGTACCTTTGAAGGTAAAGATCTTAAATCTGGTGAAGTAAAGTGGACAGGTACACGCGTTGACCTCGTCTTTGGCTCAAACTCTCAATTGAGAGCTATCGCTGAAGTTTATGCATCAGATGATAGCAAAGCCAGATTTGTAAAAGACTTTGTTGCAGCATGGACAAAAGTTATGGAACTTGATCGTTTTGATTTAGTTTAAGAACAAACACATCCACACATACAAATAAAAAGGGCTGGGAATAATTAATAATTCCCAGCCCTTTTTAACGAAAAAAACTAATTTATCTTAAACCTAATTTTTGCAATAACCGGCCTCTTTTCTGCAACCACCATCCAGATTCCTCAGGCCACAATTGATAATCCTGATCACATTCAAGTTGAGAGGCAGCATGCAATGGCCAATTAGGATCATCAAGCAACTCTCGTGCTAATGCTACCATATCAGCCTCATTATTCTTAACGATCCCCTCGCAAAACTGAGGGTCCCATAAAAACCCAACGGCCATAGTCGCAATACGAGCTTCTTCTTTAATGCATTTTGCAAACTCAACCTGAAACCCTTGAGAAATTACCATTCGCCTTGGCCGATCTTTCCCTCCAATTCCACCTGTCGAACAATCAATCATATCAACACCTTCGTTAGAAAGGCACTTCGCGGTCTCAATTGTATCCTCAATTTCAATCCCACCATCAATCCAGTCTGTGGCGGAAAGCCTAAAAATCACCGGATATTTTTCAGGCCAATGTTTTCGAATAGATCGCGCAACTCCAATAGCAAAGCGGCGTCTGTTGCTATCACTCCCTCCCCAATCATCACTGCGTTGATTAGTTAACGGAGAAAGAAATTGATGAACCAAAAACCCATGAGCGGCATAAACTTCAATAACTTTAAATCCAGCTTCTTTGGATCGCCTTGCTGCTTCACCAAATGCATCAATAACATCTTCAATCTCACCTACACTCATTTCAGTTGGCTCTGGCCAACCATTAGCATAAGGCAAAGGAGAAGGCGCAAGGGCCTCCCAGCCTCGTTCAGATCGCAACTCATAATCTTCATCAGATAAAGGTTGCTCATTGTGCCAAGGGCGACGCTCAGAAGCCTTACGTCCAGCATGCGCCAATTGAATACCAGGTACAGAGCCTTCAGTTTCTAGAAAAGATGTAATCCGCTTAAGTTCTTTAATTTGGCTATCATTCCAAATCCCAAGATCACCTGGTGTACGACGGCCTCGCTCTTCTACAGCCGTCGCTTCAGCAAAAACTAAACCAGCACCACCTAACGCAAATCGTCCAAGATGAACCATATGCCAATCATTCGCAAAGCCGTCTTCAGCACGATACTGACTCATAGGAGATACAACCAGACGATTTTTAAAATGAACATCCCTAAGTTGATAGGGTTGAAAAAGGTGGCTCACATCATTTCTCCTGTAAAACTACCGTCAAAGAACGGCTGGCAAAGCAAACAATAACATTGAACGAAAAGAACAAAACTAAACTTTATTTGATCAAGACAAAAAGTCCCTTGCTAGTTATAGAAAATAAAGTCAATTTACAAACAAGTTGACGCAAAAATACAAAACAGGGTGAAAGAAAAAATGGCCAAACAATATCCAAGCCTAAATAACAATCTATCTGATTTTATAAAGCGCCAAAACATTTTCTTTACAGCATCCGCCACGAAAGACAGCCATATAAATGTTTCTCCCAGAAGCACTGAGTGCTTAAGGATCATAGATGAAAATACAATTGTTTATCATGATAAAACTGGAAGCAGCAACGAAACCGCCGCTCACATACTTGCAGATGGCAGACTAACCATCATGTTTTGCTCATTTGAAGGCCCACCTAAAATCCTAAGACTATATGGACAAGGTCAAGCGCTCCACCGAAGCAGCGATGAGTATAAAAAAATAATCAATGAGACTTTCGATAATCAAACATATCCAGGGGCCAGACAAATCATCAAATTAAATTTTGATCTTGTCCAAACATCTTGCGGATTTGGCGTTCCGCTTTTTGATTACCAAAACGATCGAGACAATCTGGACCGCTGGGCAGAAAACCAGGGCCCCGAAGGCATCAAAGACTATTGGCAGAACAAAAACTTAAATAGCTTAGATGGATTGCCAACAGGTATCTTTGATGAATAAAAAACTTCGCCTTAAAACAAACTAACCATAATGCTCAACAGGCACACCTGCAATTGCTGCAATATTTAACAGTCCACGAACTGTAATTGACGGCGTGACAATATGTGCCTTGTTACCCATACCCATCAAAATAGGTCCTACTTCCAAACCATTTACTGTCGTTTTTAAAATATTTCGGACAGCCCCAGCACTATCAATGTTAGAAAAGACCAAGCCATTGGCCCGTCCTTCAAAACGAACATCCGATAAAAAACGTTTCCGCATATCTGGATCAAGCGCCGCCTCAACATTCATTTCACCATCATATTGGAAATCAAGATCCATCTTATCAAGAATAGCCATTGCTGTTCGCATCTTACGCCCCGATGAGGTGTCATGGTTACCAAAAATTGAATGAGAGCAAATTGAAATTTTAGGGGTTTGACCAAACCGGCGGATATGGCGCGCCATTCCAATGACGCTAAGAGCTACTTGCTCAGGCGTTGGGTCATGATGAACTTGTGTGTCAGCAACAAACAATGGTCCGTTTTCTAAAATCATTAAAGAAAGCGCACCTGTCGGTGTTTGCCCATCATCTAATGGTGCATCATCAGCTTGAGACACAACATTTTGATGACTAAGGATTTGATCAATATAACTCAGATGCCACAGATATTGCCCGAATGTTCCTGCAATTAAACAATCAGCATCTCCCTGCTTTACGGCCATAGCACCAATCGCCGTTGCGTTAGTCCGCATAATAGCTTTTGCAAGATCAGGCGTAACACCTCTTCTAGCTAAGTGACTATGGTACCCTTCCCAATAACCACGATAACGTGGATCATCCTCAGGGTTAATCACTTCAAAATCAGTACCAGCTTCAATATTCAGCCCAGCGCGTTCAATCCGTTGTGAAATAATTTCAGGGCGGCCAATGAGAATAACTTTTTCAGACATTTCTTCTAAAATAGCTTTTGTCGCCCTTAAAACCCGTTCATCTTCACCTTCTGCAAAAATAAGTCGACGACTTACTTGTTTAGCAGCTTCATAAAGCGGCCTCATTAAGAGGGATGATTTGAAAACCGAATTATTAAGGCTTTCACGATACGCCTCCATATCATATATAGGCCGCGTAGAAACTCCCGTTTCCATAGCCGCTTTAGCAACCGCGCTAGCAACAACAGACATCAAACGCGGATCAAATGGCTTTGGAATAAGGTAATCAGAGCCAAATGTTAAACGTTCGCTTTTATAAACTGCAGCTGCTTCCGCACTGGACGTGAGCCGGGCAAGTTCAGCAATGCCGTTCACACAGGCAATCTGCATCTCATCATTAATCTCTGTAGCCCCTACATCCAAAGCACCACGAAAAATAAATGGGAAACACAAAACGTTGTTCACCTGGTTCGGGTAGTCACTCCTGCCAGTTGCAATAATCGCATCAGGTACAACAGAGCGCACTTCTTCAGGTGTTATTTCTGGTGTCGGGTTTGCAAGCGCTAAAATGATTGGCTGTTTAGCCATCTTCTTCACATGCTCTGGTTTTAAAACGCCCGGTCCAGAAAGGCCAAGGAACAAATCAGCTCCATCAATCACCTGTCCTAAAGAGCGCAACTCAGAAGCCTGAGCATAATCAGCCTTTTGTGGCGTCATCTCAGAAGTCCGTCCTTCATAAACAAGCCCTTCAATATCACAAAGCCAAACATTCTCACGGCGCACGCCAAGCTTTAGGAGCATATTAAGGCAAGCAATACCGGCAGCACCACCACCAGTGGAGACAACTTTAATGTCTGAGAGCTTTTTCTTGGCTATTTCACAAGCATTGGTCGCAGCTGCGCCAACAACAATGGCCGTTCCATGTTGATCATCATGAAACACGGGAATTTTCATGCGTTCACGGCAAAGCTTCTCAACAATAAAACAATCCGGCGCTTTGATATCCTCTAAATTAATCGCCCCAAAAGTAGGCTCTAACGCCGCCACAACCTCAACAAGTTTGTGCGGGTCAGTTTCATTCACTTCAATATCAAAACAATCAATATTTGCGAACTTTTTAAAAAGAACAGCCTTCCCTTCCATAACCGGCTTAGAGGCTAACGGCCCAATATTCCCAAGACCTAAAACAGCAGAACCGTTAGTGACAACAGCTACCAAATTAGAACGCGCCGTATACCGTGCTGCATTTGCTGGGTCAGCTTTGATTTCTAAACAAGCCTCAGCCACCCCTGGTGAATAAGCTCGTGCCAAATCACGTTGGCTTGTCATCGGTGTAGTCGGGCGGATTTCCAATTTCCCAGGTTTAGGAAATTCATGATAATCAAGTGCAGCTTGGCGAACTGTATCGTCTTTTTTATTCTTATCTTGATCTGACAATGTTAATGCCCCCTTTTTCCGACTAACTCAATTAAGATTGACTTATTGATAACAAGCTAAATTTAAATTAAGAAAACAAAACTGATACACAAAAACTTTACAACAAATTTGAAAACCAAGGTTACAGGCAAAATGATGCAGCTATAAATAAAATTGGCAGCGAATAACCTATTTATCCACCGCCAATAACACTGATAAGAAAAAACATATTAATCAGTAACTAATCTTAACTAATACCCTTATCTTTTATTACGGCAGTGATCTCTTCAAGAATAATAGGATCATCAATCGTAGCTGGTACCTTATAATCTTCATTATCCGCAATACTACGCATGGTTCCACGCAAGATCTTGCCTGAACGCGTCTTAGGTAAACGGTCTACAGTCACACAGAGTTTAAACGCCGCAACCGCACCAATCTTTTGACGAACCAGTTGCACACATTCTTTTTCAACCTCTTCAGGTGTTTTTTCATGGTCAGATTTAAGAACAACAAACCCACAAGGAAGCTGTCCTTTTAATTTATCAGCAATACCAATTACAGCACATTCACTGACATCAGGATGAGAAACTAAGACCTCTTCCATACCACCCGTTGATAAACGGTGCCCAGCAACATTAATAATATCGTCTGTGCGGGCCATAATGAACAAATATCCATCTTCATCTTTCAAGCCAGCATCCGATGTTTGATAAAATCCAGGAAATGCTTCTAAATATGCTGATCGAAATCGATCATCAGCATTCCACAACGTTGGAAAACACCCTGGTGGTAGAGGTAACTTCACGATGATATTACCAAAATCACCTGCAGGAACTTCATTACCCGCAGAATCAACAATTTGTATGTCATAGCCAGGCATCGCAACTGTTGGAGAACCAAGCTTAACAGGCAACTTCCCAAGCCCAATAGGATTACCTGCAATAGCCCACCCAGTCTCTGTTTGCCACCAGTGATCAATAACAGGAATATTAAGCAAATTTTCAGCCCATTGGATCGTATCAGGGTCAGCCCGCTCACCAGCAAGGAATAATGTACGAAGTGAAGAGACATCATAGGGTTTTAAATATTCCCCTCGATGGTCTACTTTTTTAATAGCCCGAAGAGCCGTAGGAGCAGTAAATAAAGCCGAGACCTTATACTCTTCAACAACACGCCAAAACGTTCCGGCATCAGGCGTACCAACAGGTTTGCCTTCAAAAAGTATTGTTGTCGCACCTTTTAAAAGCGGACCGTAAACAATATAAGAATGGCCAACAACCCAACCAACATCAGAAGCTGCCCAAAAGACTTCATCTGGTTTAATGTCATAAATAGCACCCATCGACCAGTGTAACGCAACCATATGCCCGCCATTATCGCGAACAACACCCTTAGGCGTGCCAGTCGTCCCAGACGTATATAAAATATATAAAGGGTCAGTAGCAGCCACGGCAACACAAGGCACAACAGAACCTGCCGTCTTATGAGCATTTGTAATTTCTTTATAATCAATGTCACGGCAATCTATCAGATCACAAGACTGTTGCTCGCGCTGTAGAATAATACATGCATCCGGTTTGTTTTTAGAAAGCTCAATAGCCTCATCAAGGAGAGGTTTATACGCAATGACACGGTTTGGCTCAATACCACAAGAAGCTGAGACAATAACTTTCGGTGAACAATCATCAATACGAATAGCAAGTTCATTCGCTGCAAACCCACCAAACACCACAGAATGAACAGCACCTAACCGAGCTGCTGCTAACATAGCAAAAGCAGCTTCAGGAACCATCGGCATATAAATAAGGACGCGGTCCCCTTTAGATACCCCCTGGTCTTTCATCGCGGCTGCAAGTGCCTCAACCTCAGATTTAACTTCTGCGTAGGTGTAAGTTTTCTTAGTTCCTGTCACGGGGCTATCATAGATAATCGCAGCTTGCTCACCGCGCCCATCCTCAACATGACGATCAACAGCATTATAACAAGTGTTACACTCACCCCCAGCAAACCAGCGACCATAAGCACCTTGGTCACCATCAAAAACCTTATCCCAAGTTTTTGACCAACTTAATTTTTGTGCTTCACTAGCCCAAAACCCTTCAGGGTCATCCTGCCAAGATTTGTAAACTTTATCGTAATTAGAAATTTCATTCATTGGTACATCCCTCCAAGAATTCCCACATTCATATTTTTTCTGTTTTTAAAAATTTATCGATTGCGCCGCACACCACGAATTTGATTAAGCACACTATTCGCTGCGACAATCACACTCGAACCAGGTCCAAAAATTTCAGCCACACCTGCTTCGCGTAAAAAGTCATAATCCTGCTCAGGAATAACACCGCCAACGATAACAATGATATCTTCGGCAGATTTTTCTTTGAGACTTTCAATAAGCTCAGGTACCAAAGTTTTATGCCCGGCTGCTAATGACGAAACACCTATCACATTCACGCCAGCTTCAATGGCCTTTAATGCCACCTCTTCAGGAGTTTCAAACATATCGCTTAAGCTCACTTCAAAACCAATATCAGCAAACGCTGTTGCAATAATCTTCGCGCCTCTGTCATGCCCATCCTGCCCCATCTTCGCAACCAATACATGAGGAGCAGACTTATGTTCATCTTTATAAGCTTCGATCTTGCTTTGGATAGATTGATATTCAGCATCCCCTTGATAAGCCTGGTCATAAACGCCAGAGATAACGCGCGTTAACGCTTTATGACGACCAAAGGCTCGCTCCATAGCATCTGAAATTTCACCTAGACTAGCCCGCGCTTTTGCAGCCTCAACAGCTGCTTCCAACAAATTACCTTGACCAGATTTTGCTACCTGCTCCAAATGATCAATCGCTTTTTGAAACTTGCTTTCATTTCTAGTGTTACGCATTTGCGTTAAACGCTTAATTTGCTCCACGCGTACCTTAGCATTGTCAATTTCAAGAATATCAACAGGAGGTTCATCCTCTAGCTGAAACTTATTCACGCCAACAATGACATCCTCTCCCTGATCAATGCGAGCTTGCCGTTTTACAGCCGCTTCTTCGATACGCATTTTAGGCAAACCTTGCTCAACCGCTTTGGTCATACCACCCAGCGCTTCTACTTCTTTAATCATTTCCCAAGCTTTATCTGCCAACTCTTTTGTCAAAGCTTCTACGTAATAAGAACCTCCAAGCGGATCAACAACATTGGTCACGCCAGTTTCATGTTGTAAAATCAATTGCGTGTTACGAGCAATACGAGCTGAAAATTCCGTTGGCAAAGCAATCGCTTCATCAAAAGAGTTGGTGTGGAGAGATTGTGTCCCTCCAAGAACAGCAGCCATAGCTTCAAAAGCCGTCCGTACAACATTATTATATGGGTCTTGTTCAGTGAGAGACACTCCAGATGTCTGACAATGCGTTCTAAGTAATTTTGAGCGCTCAGACTTAGCACCAAAATCAGTCATAATGCGCGCCCAAATCTGCCGGGCAGCACGAAGCTTCGCAGCTTCCATAAACACATTCATACCAATGCAAAAAAAGAATGAAAGCCGCCCAGCAAAGGCATCAACATCAAGCCCCTTGCTTGTCGCGGCCCTAACATATTCCATCCCATCAGCTAACGTATAAGCAAGTTCTTGCGCCAAAGTCGCACCAGCCTCTTGCATATGATAACCAGAAATAGAAATAGAGTTAAACTTAGGCATTTCTTTCGCGGTATATTGAATAATATCAGCAATAATCCGCATAGAAGGTTCTGGTGGGTAAATATATGTATTCCGCACCATGAACTCTTTTAAAATGTCATTTTGAATGGTGCCAGAAAGTTTAGCTCTATCAACCCCTTGTTCTTCACCAGCTGCAATAAACATCGCCAAAATCGGAACTACAGCCCCGTTCATCGTCATAGATACAGACATTTCATCAAGAGGTATTCCATCAAAAAGAATTTTCATATCCTCAATTGAATCAATTGCCACTCCCGCCTTACCAACATCACCCACAACACGTGGATGATCACTGTCATAACCACGGTGGGTCGCAAGATCAAAAGCAACGGACAATCCTTTTTGCCCAGCCGCTAAATTCTTACGGTAAAACAAATTAGATTCTTCAGCCGTAGAAAAACCCGCATATTGCCGAATGGTCCATGGCCGCCCAGCATACATAGTTGCCTTAACACCCCTGGTAAACGGCCCAACACCAGGTAATTCTTCATGAGCACTTTCCGGCACATCAGCAGACGTATAAAGAGGTTTAACAACAATCTCTTCAGGTGTTTCCCAGTTTAACTCACTAGGGTCTTTGCCTTTTAATTCTTTAGTCGCCAGTTCTTGCCAATCAAGAGGAAATTTCAAATCATCTTTACTCATACCTCAAACTCCATGATGATTTCATCAACCGCTAAACTATCCCCTTCACTCACGGGAATTTTGGCAATCACAGATGTTTTTTCAGCTTTTAGAACATTCTCCATTTTCATGGCTTCAACGATGGCAAGTGCTTGACCTTCCTCAACCGTGTCACCCTCTTTCACTTTTAATGAAACAAGTAATCCAGGCATCGGGCAAAGAAGCAAGTTAGACGTATCTTGTGGAATTTTTTCAGGCATAAGCGCAGCAAGTTCTGCAACTCGGCGACTAAGGACTTGTACATCAATATCCACACCTCCCTGTCGCATTCTAAAACCACTGGTAATAGGATCTGTTTTAATCACACACTTAACATCATCAATCAGAAGATGAGCTATTTTATCTCCGCGGTCCCAATTCGTAGAAACGCTATATGACCGATCGTCTAATAAAACTTCAAATTTATTACCA
Organism: Hyphomicrobiales bacterium; assembly: GCA_021775385.1. Lineage (GTDB taxonomy): Bacteria > Pseudomonadota > Alphaproteobacteria > Rhizobiales > HXMU1428-3 > HXMU1428-3. The sequence continues at coordinate 11,138 of JAJFHW010000340.1, forward strand.
ATCTTTACAAGATTTGCAGCAAAAGATTGACCCGCAAGTAGAATAGCTTTGTCGTCACCGCCCTGAGTATCTGATATCACAGAAGCTAAAACATCCTTATGCGACCTGTCAGTTGATATTGCATTTAACACAAGTGCTGAAAGTGCAAAAACCCGAAGGTCAAAATCAGTCGGGGTCACACCCTCAAATCCATCTGGGTATTCTTCGGCAATAAACGCTGTTGTAATATTGCCCGATTGAAACCGCTCATGCCCCATCACAGCAGAAAGAAATGGAAGGTTATGCCCAATCCCCTCAACCTCAAAACAGTCAAGAGCCGTCTTCATCTCATATATAGCTTCATCCCGAGAGTTTCCCCATGTGCAAAGCTTCGCAATCATAGGGTCATAAAACATGGAGATTTCTCCCCCTTCAAACACACCTGTATCATTACGAACGATTACGCCGTTCTCTTTCACTCCTTCTTGAGGAGGACGGTAACGCTGCAAACGACCAATACTTGGCAAGAAATTACGATAAGGGTCCTCAGCATAAAGCCGGCTTTCCATAGCCCAGCCTTTTAGTTGAATATCATCTTGTGAAAGAGATAATGTCTCCCCTGCAGCAACTCTGATCATTTGCTCAACCAAATCAACCCCAGTGATTAATTCAGTCACCGGGTGCTCAACCTGCAAACGAGTATTCATTTCAAGAAAATAAAAGTTCAGGTCTTTATCAACGATAAACTCAACAGTCCCAGCACTTGCATAATCAACTGCCTTAGAAAGCTCAACAGACTGAACTCCCATAGCTTTTCGAGTTGCTTCATCAAGAAATGAAGATGGAGCTTCTTCAATAACCTTTTGATTGCGGCGTTGAATAGAACATTCACGTTCCCCTAGATAAATACAATTCCCGTGATTATCAGCTAGGACCTGAATTTCAATATGACGTGGCTGCTCAACAAATTTTTCAATAAAAATACGATCATCACCAAAACTAGAGGCAGCCTCAGATTTAGAACGATCAAACCCTTCACGTGCCTCATCATCATTATAAGCAATACGCATTCCCTTACCGCCGCCG
>JAJFHW010000035.1 GCA_021775385.1 Hyphomicrobiales bacterium
GATAACATAGGTCGCATTTCTGAGTTAATTGAGCGGATGACTGCAATCAGTAAACACCTACGTAATTTCGCACGCAAACCAGAAGAACAATTTGGACCTGTGCCATTGGCTACAGTTCTCAATGATGCCATTGTAATAATGTCTGGCAAAATAAAAAACAAATCTGCCCAAATAGTTATGAAGCTCCCAGGGGAGCCGGTATTCATTTTAGGAGGGCAAGTTAGATTACAGCAAGTCATCGTTAATCTTATTAGCAATGCTCTTGATGCCATGAATGAATTGCCATCTCGCAAAATTGAAATTAGTGCAAAGAGAGAGACAATAAATGAAAAAGTCTGGGTCTTAATTAGTGTTAGAGATTTTGGCAAAGGGTTTAAAGAGGATGTTTTAGATAAGATTTTTGATCCTTTTTTCTCTACCAAAGTGGATACGAAAGGACTGGGACTAGGACTTTCTATTTCTTATAACATAATTAAAGATTTTGGAGGTCAGGTAACAGCACACAATCACCCTGAAGGTGGTGCCGTTATCGTCATCAATTTACTGGAAGCTGACATCAAAGCTGGGGCTGCACAATGAGTAATGGTAAAGTTATTTTTGTTGATGATGAAGAGCATTTACGCATAGCAGCGAAACAAACTCTAGAATTGGCTGATTTTGATGTGACGTGCTACGAAAATGCTGAGCAAATTCTTGGATTGCTAAACCGCGATTTCTTAGGAGTTCTTGTAACAGATATAAGAATGCCAGGAAAAGACGGTATGCGGCTGTTAAAGGAGGTTCTTGAAATAGATCAAGAATTGCCTGTAGTCCTCGTCACTGGCCATGGGGATGTGCAACTTGCTGTTAAAGCTATGCGTTTAGGGGCTTATGATTTTATTGAAAAACCGTTTCCTTCAAATCAATTAATTGATGTTGCCAGGCGAGCGATTGAAAAACGAAAACTAACCCTAGAAAACAGAGAATTAAGGGAAGTTGTAGCAGGGAGAGACCGACTTGAGGCTCGCTTAATTGGTCGTGCGAAAGTCATGGTTGACTTGCGTGTCCAAATAAGGGCTGTAGCTCAAGCAGATGCTGATGTTTTGATTGTTGGTGAAACAGGTACCGGCAAAGAAGTTGCTGCCCGAGCGCTTCATGAAACTAGTCCGCGGCGCGAAAAACCATTTGTTGCAATCAATTGCGGGGCCTTACCAGAGGGTTTGATAGAAAGTGAACTTTTCGGTCATGAAACCGGAGCATTTCCAGGAGCCACACGTGCTCGATATGGCAAGTTTGAACATGCTCAAGGTGGTACAGTTTTCCTTGATGAAATAGAAAGTATGCCCATTGAGCTACAAGTAAAATTACTTCGCGTGATTCAAGATCGTACAATATCTCGTTTAGGATCAAACGACATGATAGACCTTGATATACGTTTTATTGCTGCAAGTAAGGCTGACTTAGAGAAACAAGCGAATGAAGAACGGTTTCGCAAAGACCTGTTATATCGATTAAATGTAATTACGCTGAGAATGCCCACTTTATCACAAAGACCAGAAGATACACCGCGATTATTTACACATTTAGTCAATGAAGCATGTGCCCGCTATCACAGAGAAATTCCAGATATCCCTTCCGAGGTTTTAACACTGATTTCTAATAAAAAATGGCCTGGAAATGTGAGGGAGCTACGCAATTCAGCTGATCGTTTTGCACTTGGTTTAGGGTTTGAAGAGCTTGAAGAAACAGAAGCGTCTTGTTTAGGGCCCCTTTCACAGAGAATAGCCGAATATGAAAAAAACATTCTTATTGCAGAACTCACTGTGAATAAGGGACGGTTGAAAGATACCTATGAAAATCTAGGTTTATCGCGGAAATCTTTATATGAAAAAATGCAAAAATATCAATTAAGTAGGGAGAAATTTGGTTCTGACAAACCTTCTTGATCTGATCATTATTTAGATATGTGTCGAAATCCCCCCGTAAAATTAATCAAATGTCACCTGATCCACCCATCATATTATATTACCGGTAAATACTCTGTTATTTTCATTTTTTTCTCTTGTTTTTTATGTGCACTATAGTCCAATGAATTTATGTTAAGATAAGAAGTTACAAAAATATTTTGTCTTGAAGAGCTCGTTGTTCAATTTAAGACATTTTGGGAGGAAATTATGAAAACTATTAAACTTGCTGCAGGTGCTCTGAGCCTGCTGGCTATAACTGCTGTGACCACCACAAATGCACATGCGAATTGTGACGCTGGCGAAGTGGTTATCAAATTCAGCCATGTGACCAATACGGATAAACACCCCAAGGGGATTGCGGCAACCTTACTTGAAAAACGCGTGAACGAAGAAATGAATGGAATGGCTTGTATGCAAGTTTTTCCAAATTCAAGTCTTTATAACGATAATAAGGTTTTAGAAGCTCTTTTAAATGGCGATGTGCAATTGGCTGCACCGTCTCTTTCCAAATTTGAAAAATTTACCAAGAAGTTCCGTCTTTTTGATTTACCATTCTTGTTTAATGATATCAATGCCGTTGATAAATTCCAAAACTCTGCTGACGGTGAAAAGTTAAAAAACAGCATGACAAAACGTGGGCTAAAAGGCCTTGCGTTTTGGCACAACGGTATGAAGCAAATGTCAGCTTCTAAGCCGTTGATTAAACCTTCAGATGCAAAGGGATTAAAATTCCGTGTGCAAGCGTCAGACGTTTTGGTTGCTCAATTTAAACAGTTGGGCGCAAGTCCTCAGAAAATGTCTTTCAAAGAAGTTTATGGTGGTTTGCAAACCAAAGTTATTGATGGTCAGGAAAACACT
>JAJFHW010000341.1 GCA_021775385.1 Hyphomicrobiales bacterium
AAGTCCAAAAATATGCAATGGATGTTATCCGGCGCAACACCAAAAATGCTTGGGCTCGTTTAGAATTCGCCAGGCTTGCTTTTGGCGCAGCTGGCTCAGCTGGAACAGATATCCCTTTCAATAAAATTCAAGACTTAGCAAACGCAATTCTTGAGAAAAAACATAAGGTTGAATGGAAAAGCGAGCATGATTTCATGCCAAAAGGCTACGCCAAGTTAATTTTGAACTTGGTTGTGGTAGCTGTTGCTGCCATTCCAAGGGGTGGTATTATTCAATTTGTTGTTTCAGGTGATGTTGAAAAGCCAGAAATTAATATTTCAGCTAAAGGTGATGGTGCGAGATTGCCGGAACGTGTGCCGACTATTCTTAGTGGCGAATCAAAAGAACCAGTCGACGCCTTAGTCATACAGCCCTACTACACATACCGTCTGTTAAAAAATGGCGATTTATCAATTAATCTCGAATTTAACGAGAATGAAGTGAGCTTTTTAGTCTCATAATGGGATAAAAATTAAATTATCTGCATAAACTTGAGAGGTTCACGGCATTTCTTTCAGTTAAATTTAACTCTTTCTCTCCAATATCAACTTTAGGGCCAGTGATTCTCTTGGCCCAGGGGTAATTAGAGCTAACAGGGCTTTGGGGAAAAGGATACAAGCGATGGACGATCTCCTGAGCGAATTTCTAACGGAAACAGCTGAAAGTTTAGATGTCGTTGACGTAGAACTCGTAAAATTTGAACAAGAACCAACAAATAGCGGAATTTTAGATAATATCTTTCGTTTGGTACACACAATCAAGGGAACGTGTGGTTTCCTTGGGCTACCAAGACTGGAAGCATTAGCTCACTCAGCTGAGACGCTAATGGGTAAATATAGAGATGGCGCGACCCCAACATCTGAAGGTGTGTCGCTTATTCTTGATACAATTGACCGCTTAAAGGAAATTCTGGAACAATTAGAACAAGAAGGATCAGAGCCTGAAGGTGCTGATTCTGATCTAATTGAAAAACTTGATGCAACGTCTGCAGAAGCCATGAAGATTATGAATGGCGAAAGCGATGAAGCGCCAGCTGAGGCGCCAGTTGCACCAGCAGCAGCGCCTGTTCTCCAAGAACAAAAACTTGAGGTGAAACCCGGCGAAGTTTCACTGGAAGACCTAGAAGCTGCTTTCCAATCAGCCCCAGGCCCCGATGATTTTGGAGCTGAGCCAGCTTCATCAATTGATGAAGCTCCAGCAGCTGTTGTAGAGCCTGAACCACCAGTACCCGCCGAAGCTCCGCCTGTGGCAAAAGCCCCAGCCGCACCAGCAGCCAAACCAGCTACCGCTCAAAAAGATGACGCAAAACCAAAAGAAGGTGGTGCCGTAAAAGCGCAAACCATTCGTGTAAATGTTGAAACATTAGAACAGCTTATGACTATGGTTTCAGAGCTTGTGCTAACAAGAAACCAACTTTTAGAAATGGTTCGTCGCCTCGATGATAGTGAGTTTAAAGTACCTCTGCAGCGCTTGTCGAACGTAACGGCAGAATTGCAAGAAGGGGTAATGAAAACCCGCATGCAACCAATTGGTAATGCATGGCAAAAGCTTCCGAGAATTATCCGCGATCTTTCCAAGGAATTGGATAAAAAGATTAACCTTGAGATGATTGGTGCTGAAACAGAACTTGACCGCCAAGTGTTAGAGCAAATTAAAGACCCTCTAACACACATGGTTCGCAATTCAGCTGATCATGGTTTGGAAACAACCGAAGGGCGCATCGCTGCTGGTAAATCAGAAGAGGGCAATGTCACTCTTAGTGCGTATCACGAAGGTGGCCATATCATCATTAAAATTGCAGATGATGGCCAAGGTCTACCAACAGAAAAAATTAAAGCAAAAGTAATTGCTAACGGTATAGCTACCGAAGCAGAACTTGAAGAAATGTCAGAAAATCAAATTCATAAATTGATTTTCCACGCAGGTCTATCGACAGCTGAAAAAGTCACAAACGTATCAGGTCGCGGTGTTGGTATGGACGTTGTTCGCACCAATATTGAATTAATCGGTGGTACCGTAGATCTAGTCTCAGTAGCTGGTGAAGGGTCAACCTTCATGATTAAAATTCCACTCACATTGGCAATTGTATCAGCCTTGATCGTGGAATCCAGCGGACAAAAATTTGCTATTCCTCAATTAGCTGTTCTTGAATTAGTTAAGTCAAATGCAAATGCGGAGCACCGCATTGAAATGATTAATGACAGTCCTGTGTTGAGATTGCGCAACAAATTGTTGCCGGTAATTAGCATGAGCAAATTACTAGGGAATGATCCTATCGCAAAAATCCTTGAAGAAGGAGATGACGGTACAGCAGCTGAAGCTGCCGCTGGAGATCAAAACGTATTTGTTGTCGTTGTACAGGTAGGCGGTCAAACATTCGGCATTGTCGTCGATGCGGTCTTCCATACGGAAGAAATCGTGGTCAAGCCAATGTCAACAATGTTGCGAGAAATCACAATGTTTTCAGGTAATACGATTTTAGGTGACGGTAGCGTGATCCTAATTGTTGACCCGAACGGTATTGCTCAAGCTGTTGCTAAAGATCATGGTGGCGGTCAAGAAAGTACACATGTAGATGCAGCTGAAGCTGGAGACTTGATTGGCAACGATGAAAAAACAGCACTGTTGGTCTTTAAATCTGGATCAGATGACCTGAAAGCAGTGCCTCTATCATTGGTTACAAGACTTGAAGAAGTTGATGTTGCAGATATTGAAAGATCAAACAACAGAGATCTGGTTCAATATCGCGGAAAACTAATGCCGCTGATCTACATCGATGATAATCTAACTCATAAAGATGAAGGCCTTCAGCCAATATTGGTTTTTGCTGATGAAACTCATTCTATGGGCCTTGTTGTTGATGAGATCGTGGATATTGTTGAAGATCGCCTTACAATTGAAATCTCATCTGAGAAAAATGGTATTGTTGGCTCTGCAGTAATTAAAGGGAAAGCAACTGAAGTGATCGACGTTGGTTACTACTTGCCAAAAGCCTTTGATGACTGGTTAGAAAAACGCGATATACCAAATCCGGTTCAACGTGAATTGAAACTATTATTAGTTGATGACAGTGCCTTCTTCCGCAATCTGTTGTCTCCATTGCTAGCATCTGCTGGATACAGAGTAACTATGGTTGAATCAGCCACAGAAGCTCTGCGATTAAAAGATAAGGGCGAGCACTTTGATGTCATTGTATCAGATATTGAAATGCCTGAAATGGATGGCATTACTTTTGCCGGAGTTCTTAAAGGTGACAGTCAATGGGGTGCAACTCCTATCATCGCTCTCTCATCACATACAAATCCTGAAGTGATTGCTAGAGGTCGGGCAGCCGGCTTCAGAGATTATGTAGCCAAATTTGACCGCGAAGGTCTAATTGAATCTATCCGCGAATGTAAGCCAGTAAGCGAAAATGAGGCAGCAGCATGACTGAAGTGAGTGACGAAAATAATGAAATTGGTGCAACAAGTGAATTTGTGACAGTGCACATTGATGGCCAACTCTTTGGCTTACCAATTGAACAAGTCGAAGATGTTTTCATGCCAGATGCCATCACAGAAGTACCACTATCAAACCCTGAGGTTGCCGGTGTTCTAAACTTACGTGGGCGCATCGTAACAGCAATTGACATGCGAAAACGATTAGGTCTCCCACCTCGAACTGATGGTGGATCACCAATGGCAGTTGGTATCGAGCATCAACAAGAATCTTATGGTCTGATCATTGATCGGGTCGGAGAAGTTTTACGTTTAGGGCGCAGAACTTTTGAGAAAAATCCTGCAAATCTAGATGTTCGATGGAGTTCAATTTCAGCCGGAGTTCATCGTCTGGATGGGAAATTACTCGTTTTATTAGATGTCGAGCGTATTCTGGATATAACAGGTGAAAAATTAAATGCTGCTTAAGACATTCCGTTAGTGGAGTGAAGTTTAAGGGCAAAAAAGGATAGAAAATAATGAAGCAGTGCTTGGTTGTAGATGATTCTAGTGTGATTAGAAAAGTTGCACGTAGAATTATGGAAGAAGTAAATTTTGAGGTTTCTGAGGCTCAAAATGGTCAGGAAGCTCTAGATAAATGCCGCCAAAACTTACCGGATATTATCCTGCTTGATTGGAACATGCCTGTCATGGATGGATTAGAATTCTTGGTAGAATTAAGAAAAGATCCATGCGGCGAAGCTCCAAAAGTTATTTTCTGTACAACTGAAAATGATATGGATCACATCACTCAAGCCATTTCAGCTGGAGCCAACGAATATATTATGAAGCCTTTTGATAAGGAAATCATTATTTCCAAATTAAAGGAAGTTTCGTTGCTAGACGCTTAAATGGATTGAGGCAAAAATGACGGCTATTGCACAAAAACTGTCTGAAAGATCAAGCTCTGCTGTCTCTGCGACAAACTCGATCAGAGTTATGGTCGTAGATGATAGCGTAGTCGTAAGAGGGCTGGTCTCTAAATGGGTTGACGAAGAAGATGGTCTGGAGTCTGTTGGAAAATGCTCCAATGGCGCTAAAGCAGTTGAAGAAGTGAAAGCTGTAAATCCGGACGTCATCGTTCTTGATATTGAAATGCCAGTAATGGATGGTTTGGAAGCACTGCCAAAAATCCTCAAATTATGCCCTGAAGTAAAAGTCATTATGGCATCAACTTTAACTCAGAGAAATGCCGAAATTAGCCTAAAAGCTTTGTCGTTAGGGGCATCAGATTATGTTCCAAAACCAGTAAGCAATAGCGGTGTTACGACATCAGCAGCTTTCAAAGTTGATCTGATCAACAAGATCAAAGCTTTGGGTTCAACACTTTTAAAAAAGAAAAATAAATTATCTCCCAATCTGTCTACAGCTGACACGTCAAGAGTTCAGACCTCTAGAGTAAAACAGGCAGTAGCAGAAAAAGTTTCAGCTGGAGCAGGTGCAACAGATGAATACAAATTGCGGGAATTTTCAAAATCACAACCAAGAATATTGGTCGTTGGTAGTTCCACAGGCGGGCCGCCAGCATTGATTTCTGTTCTTGAACAATTAGCGCCGGTACTAAAACATGTCCCTGTTTTAGTAACTCAGCATATGCCAGCTACTTTTACAAAAATATTTGCAGAGCATTTAGGCAGAGCTGCTGGAATACCTTCAGCGGAAGGTGTTGATGGCGAGCAAATCCAAACAGGTAAAATATATGTAGCACCTGGTGGAAAACATATGATCATGGAGCGCAAAGGAGCGTTTCCCATTATTAGAATAACAGATGGACCTGAAGTGAATTTTTGCAAACCAGCTGTCGACCCATTATTTGAATCCGTTGCAAAATGTTATGGACCGGCAACGCTCTCCATTGTTTTGACAGGCATGGGATCTGATGGAGCAAATGGAGCAAAAATAATAGCAGATGCAGGTGGTTCCGTTATCGCACAAGATGAAGCAACAAGTGTTGTCTGGGGAATGCCTGGAGCAACAGCAAAAATCGGCGCATGCAGTGAAGTGCTGCCTTTAAAACAAATCGCGCCGAAGTTAAAACAATTAATCACAGGGCAAGCAAGATGACACCAAGAGATTTTGATTATTTACGGACATTGCTAAAAAGTGCTTCAGGTTTGGTTTTAACTGATGACAAGCAGTATCTTATTGAATCACGCCTTTTGCCTGTAGCAAAAAAGCTGAAATTTGAGACTTTAGATGCCATGGTTGCTGAGTTACGTCGCTCAGAGGCTACATCTCTTAAAAACCAAATTGTTGAAGCAATGACCATCAATGAATCATTCTTCTTCAGAGATAAAACACCATTCGACAATTTTGAGAACATCATGCTGCCAAAACTTTTGGAAGCAAAAAAAGCTCAAAAACACTTACGGATTTGGAGTGCAGCTGCTTCAACCGGGCAAGAAGCCTATTCATTAAGCATGATAATGCAGGAATATGCAGCTGAACTAGAAGGTTGGCGCATCGAAATCATTGGCACAGACCTCTGCTCTGAAGCATTAGAGAAAGCCAAGGCTGGTATCTACAGTCAGTTCGAAGTTCAACGCGGCATGCCAGTTAAATATTTGGTTAAAAACTTTAAGCAAGTCGGTAGCATGTGGCAGGTGAATTCAAAAATCAAATCGTCTGTGCAATATCGTCAATTTAATTTGCTGAACAGCTTTAACCTTCTTGGGCGCTTTGATATTATTTTCTGCCGAAATGTTTTGATCTATTTCGATAAGGAAACAAAGTCAGATATCATTGAGAGAATGGGAAAACAAACAAATCCAAATTGTTATTTGGTGCTTGGAGCATCAGAAACATTGGTTGGCCTAAACGATAGTTTTGGCACTGTTTCTGATGCAAGAGGTCTATATCAAATTAAAGATCAGGCCGGCAACAAACCAGCAAGTACATTAACAAAACCTGTTAGCTCTACCCCGTTAGCAAAAACCGGAACAACAGGACGAACAACCTTTACTCGCTAATTGCAATAAGGTTTTCAATAAAAAAATTACATGAAAATGGCGCTGAAACACAGCGCCATTTTTTTTACGACAAGGCAAAATAAAATCCTTCTCAAATCGTGAT
>JAJFHW010000342.1 GCA_021775385.1 Hyphomicrobiales bacterium
ATTTGAAAGAGAAGGATGTAACAATTCTTTTATGGGTGAAGTTTGTTCTCTCCAACCATTGTAGACCTCACTTGAAATCTGCTGGATATTAGCTGCTAACATTTTCGCATATTCACAATGAAATTGTCCCTGTTTGTCAGATGTAAAAAGCTCTTCAAAGGGTTGATTTTTGCCATTGCCATAGAGAACGAACTCAAGAGCCGTTAACCCTTGTACTGCAATCGATTTCTCAATAAAGTTTTCAGGTGTAAGAGCATGTCTGTCTTGCGCCTTTAGCAAACGACGAACAGCCCTTAACCCCCGCCCTTTATGATCAGGCCAATAAGCAAGTCTCTCTAATCTATAATTTTTTATAATGGGTCCAAAGTGAATATGCTCTATTGCAGCGAATGAAAGAACAGTGGCTGTAAAATTATTTTTAACTAGATCAAATTTTGCAGCACTTGGTTCAGAGCAAAATTGTATTATGTGGGACCGTAGGTTTTTGCTGTTTAAAAAAAGCGTTTCATAGCGGGGTAAGATATGTTGCTGATATGAGTTATAAGCCAATTTTTCCAAAATCTGATTACTAGTCAGATCACTATCAGATTTTTGGATTGATGTTTTTGTCTCTGTGGCAGCACTCATAGTTATTGGTGCAAGCACGAGGCTGACGAAAAAAACAAATAAAAAAGCTCGTAAATTTTTGAAACTTAGAACAAGCACGAGGTGCCTCATAATCGTTTGTTGAGTTGAAAAGAAACTATAGCAAATTAAAAAAATTAAAGCGATCGGACAAATTCTACCAACCATTGACGCTCGATTTTGCTAAGCTTTGAATAAGCATCAGAAGCACTAAAACCCTCACCACCATGCCAAAGAATAGCTTCTTCAACAGAGCGAGCTCGGCCATCATGCAATAGATTTTCATGTCCATTAACTGTCTTAGTTAGCCCAACACCCCATAAAGGTGGTGTTCGCCACTCAAATCCATCAGCTTTGCCCTCAGGCCTGTGGTCAGCAAGCCCTTCCCCCATATTATGTAATAACATATCCGTATATGGCCAAATCACTTGCCCAGAAAGATGTTTATTTTTAGGAAGTGGTCCTGTTATAAATTTAGGGCGATGACAAGACGCACATCCTATAGAACGAAATAGGGATTTTCCTTTTAAAACACTCACTTTTTGCGGGTCTCTACGCCGAGGTACAGCTAGGTTTGAGGCATAAAATGTTACCAGGTCCAGCATTTCATCTGTAACCTCAACGCCAGATCTTTTATCAACTCCGTGCGGAGCCTTCAGACAAAAAGCTTGATTAGGTGTGCAATCACCAGCCGCGCTTTTATGTATAGAAGTTGATAAGCCAATATCACCTGAAAATGCACCTGCAGATTGTTCCTTCACTGAAGGTGATCCCGCCTTCCATCCAAACCGGCCAAGCATAATTTTTTGTTTTAAGTCAGACCAAACCATATTGGCCTTACCAGAAATTCCATTACCATCCTGGTCATCTGGGTCTGCTGATTTCAAAACCTCTTGATAAGGAATAGCATCCAGCAAACCAAGGCCAATCATCGGAGGCGTAATTCGAGGAGACATCAAAACATCTTCATGCATCGGACCATATTTCAGGTCCGTTGCTGTATAGTATGGGCGCCTGAGCTGTACGACGGAACCATCATCAAGGGTCACATCAAAATACTCATAACGAATATTCATATGCCCCTCACCTTGGTGTCCTTGAATGGAGAGGTCTTGAAATTGCCCACCATATGTTGGTTCAGGTATGACCAAGGCACGACCATCTTCTAATAGTTTTCTCTGTGCGTCTGTTTGCGGTGGAATAGAAAGGCGTAAAAATAGTGAGACTTGAGTGTCGTCGGGCCAATTAGCTTCTGGCGTGTGACCTCGACCATCTTTTAAATGGCACCGTTGGCATGAACGTGCATTAAATAAAGGCCCCAAACCGTCTGACGATTTTGTCGATGACGGAGAAGAAACCCATAATTTTCTGAAAAGTCCATTGCCGACCTTAAAGAGAAGCTCTTTTTCAAATCCCAAATTTCCAGATGAATGGGAAAAGGCATTTTTATTCTTGAAACTCTTACGAGATGTGGCTTTGCCGCCAGGGAGATGCTCTCCAGTTTCAAATTGTGCTGGAAGCACTGTCGATTTAAGCAGCCCGGCTGCAATTGCTTTTTTTAAATAGGACTGCTCAGGGGGGAGTAAAAAAGTGGAGCAGATAAAAATAGTGGCCCCCGCAAATATTGCGAAAGCCACCATGATCGAAACATTCAATTTTTTAAATAAGGTCATAAAACCCATTAGAAAAACGTTCCTAAACTTGTTTTAAGTCAAACGATATTGAATTAAAAATCAATACGTGCACCAGCCATGATTGTATCAAAGTCTTCAACACCAGGACCAGCAACAGCAACACCACCATTAGTGAAGTCTAGGTCAACTTCATAATGACGGTAGCCAACATAAAGTTGCATTTCAGCTGCGTCGATATGTTGAACGATACCAAAACCATAAACTTTAGCTTCACTACCTGAAACAGCATCAACACCCATAACTCCGGTTACATCACCTACAAGCACATCGTCAAACTGACCATATTCACCATAGATAGCTGTTTTACCAAGAGAGTTATACTGTTTAAGAATGCCACCTTTGACATAGTAGAAAGTAGCTTCATCGCGTCCTGGTGCATCGTTAAAGTCACGTTGACCAGCAGCAAATGTTACGTTCAAACCAGTAGGATTATGAAGAACAGAAATAGACCCGTTAATTGTATCTTGGTCTAGCTCATCAGCACCATCATTGTCTTGGTTTTGTCTGTAAGCAATGGCTGCAGCAACTTCAAATTCACCTAACTCTTTTTCATAAGTTAAGGCAACGTCCCACATGTCATCTTCACCCCAAGATGCTGAAAGAACAAAACCAGCAATTGAAGGCGTGTCATAACGAATGATGTTAAATGTATCACCATTAAGGTTATCAAAAACATCACCAATTGTAACACCAGAAAGATTGCCATTAGAAAGGCGAAGTTGGAAACCACCAGCAACGTCTGGAATTGCTGAGTAAGCAACATTTTCAGCACCAGAAAGATCCATTTCAGGCGCACCATCAGATGGTTGGCCAGCAAAACCCCAAGTCACAGTACCATA
>JAJFHW010000343.1 GCA_021775385.1 Hyphomicrobiales bacterium
GGTTTTTCATTCAAAATAGACAAAATTGAATAAATATTCGTCATGCGAGAGCGACATATTGGAAGGCGGCTTCCTTTTTGAGCGCTTAGAAAAGAGCCGAAAATGGAAAAATATATTTCACCTAAGTTTGTAACCACACTGGTCTTAGCACTTTTTATGGGCAGTTCCTTCTACACACCCGCAAAAGCTAATGAAAAACAAGCAAAAGAAAGTGCCGAGCAAACCTCATCAGCTGACGAATATGGAGAGACCAATCCAGAAGAACTCTCTATGAAATATTACATCAAAAACATGAATAGAAATCTGGCTCGTGGTCATGATTTTGTTTGTTCTCTTGGTTATTTAGCGACCAAAGCAGGGTCTCATGATGATGCAATTAAAATCTTTAAAACATGCGCCAAACATGGCAACCAGGCTTCAAAAGTTTGGATGTCTTATATGCATCAAAATGGTTTTGGTGTGAAAAAAGATGCTAAAAAATCTACCGAGTGGGTCAAAGATGCAGCCGATGATGGATACTCGATTGGTAAATATAATTATGGTCTAGCACTCTTAAAAGGCTATGGCGTAAAACGTGACAAAGAAGCTGGTAAAGTGATTATTGATCAAGTTGCTGCAGATGGTGACATCCACGCTAAAGAGCTGAAAGAATCTAATTACAACCCAGATGTTGTAACTCCAGACGCAGATCAAGCTGATAAAGCCCCATTGTTCTAAAAAATCAAATTGTTTTAAATAGCTAGAGCATTTCTTTGAAGTCATAAAAAGAAAAAGGCTCTAGTTATTGTTGCTGACATAATATAATAATCAATTTTTTTATGAATATAATTAGGGAGCTAACTAATGTTGAAGATAATTAAAAAGCTTGGCCTTGTAGTTTTTATAGCCATAAACCTCCAATCCATAAATTTAGCCCACGCTGAAAGAGCTGAAACTTTGTTAGATGATAATGGGGTTACGAATCCAGAAGAAATGTCCATTAAAAGTTATATTTATAAATTAACACCAGCGTTAAGCAGAAACCAGCAGTCTGCTTGTGCGTGGGGCTATGCAGCTACAATTGCTGGTGAATACAAAACAGCAGTTGATATATTTCGGCAATGCGCAAATTATGGCAACCAAGCCTCAAAAATTTGGATGTCCTATATGTACCAAAACGGTCTTGGTGTAAAAAAAGATGCAGTGAAATCTACAGACTGGGTTCGAGAATCAGCTCAAGATGGTTATTCAATTGGAGAATTTAATTATGGCTTATCCCTTTTAAAGGGATATGGCGTAAGACGAAATGTAAAAGCAGGAAAATCATTTATAGATAGAGCTGCAAAGCAAGGTGACGTTGACGCGGTCATATTACAAAACTCAAACTACAACCCAGATGTCGTCACACCAGACGCAGATCAAGCTGACAATGCGCCACTATTTTAAAGCAACATTGTTTTAAAGAAAATTTCAAAGTTTTAAGTGGTTTAAATTGAAAAGTATAAACGAGTGACGGTATAAAAATCTCACTCGTTTTATTTTGTCAGCTCTAAGGTAATTTCTTTTTTTCGAATGATTTTAGTCTTACGGATAATAGTGACAACTCCCTCATAAGTTCCAAGAGGCCAGGTATCTAATCGTCTTCTCTTACCAGTAACAGCTCTATAACGTGCTTTATTTCGTTTTAAAGGGCCTATGAGGTTCTCAGTTCTAAAGCCACCAGGCCCGGTGAGAAATAATCGAAGTTGGTCCCCTTTTAAAAAATTAGCTACCCTCGCAAATATAACTAATTTATCTGAATATCGTGTGAGGGGAGCCTGTTCGTAATAAATTTCTCTAGCCCCAACTTTCAAAACCTTAGAAGAAAACCCAACCTCCATAATGTACGAAGACGTGTAAGGGAAAGCGCGCAGAGTTTCCTCATCCCACAAGTTATTATCCTGAATTTTGCACGAGCTTTCCGTTATAGGTGAGCCAACTTTTCTCCCTGTAAAGGGGTCAACAACATTGCCTTCATGACGAATGGTAAGATGAACATGAGGCATCCCAGTACGCCCTGAAAGGCCAATAAGTCCTAACTTTTCACCCCTGGATACAGTTTGGCCCGGGCTGACAACCAAAGAATTATTTTTCAAATGGCAGTACTTACTTTGCCACCCATTCCCATGGTCAATAACAAGTCCATTGCCGCATTCTTTTCCTTTAGTCAGTGCACGATCAGCGTTCGTCCTGATAAGCCTGTCTACCACTCCATCACGAACCTTTAATACAGTGCCTGGTGCACTTGCAATCACATCTACGCCCTTCTCATAGACCTTAGCATTCACCAATCGAAAGTCGGTGCCTTTATGCCCATCGTATGTCTGATCACCACAATGATAGTCTTGAGTAGCTGCAGAAGGGGCGATGTCAACATATTGCTGAATAATGCATTCTTCACCCGGAATGCAATCAGCCGGTTTTGAAAATTGAGGAGTCTCAGCAAAGACAAGGGAAAGGGAGAAAAGCCATGCTACAATGCTAAAAAGAAAGGTAAACGAGACGGAAAATAGTCTCATAGAGTAGTTAAAAACAAGCGAGTTTTTCATAATATTCTCCATTTTGCTTGTCATTTTATCAAGCCGCAGTCTTTCAAAGACTAAAAAGATAAGAAAATCATACGCACTAAACCTTGAAAAATTCTTGCAGCAGGGCTAAGCAAACACATCAGTTAAACACAAAAGAATTATGAGACGGTATAATGAGCACATTTGATCTTTTGATCTTGCCTGGTGATGGCATCGGAACCGAAATAATGACCGAAGTTGATCGCATCATTACTTGGTTTAATAAACAAGGAAACATCACCTTTAATTGCGAACATGACCTAGTGGGTGGTTCGGCCTATGATGCGCACGGATGTGCCATTACAGACGCGGCAATGGAAAAGGCTCAAAAAGCTGATGCTGTTATCTTCGGAGCAGTTGGTGGACCTAAATGGGATGATGTTCCTTATGAAGCACGCCCTGAAGCTGGTCTCTTACGTCTTCGCAAAGACTTAGGTCTTTTCGCAAACCTACGCCCAGCCATTTGTTATCCGGCGCTCGCTGAAAGCTCAAGCTTGAAGCAAGAGTTAGTTGAAGGGTTAGACATTCTCATTGTGCGTGAACTAACAGGCGGCGTCTATTTCGGTGAGCCAAAAGAAATCACTGATCTAGGGGATGGCCAGAAACGTGCTGTCGACACGCAGCTTTATGAAACATACGAAATTGACCGCATTGCACGCGTTGCATTTGACTTAGCCGGCAAACGTGGCAGCCTGGTCCATTCAGCTGAAAAACGAAATGTTATGAAAACAGGCGTTCTTTGGCATGAAGTGGTCAGCAAAGTTCATAAAGAAGCCTATTCAGATATTAAGCTTGAGCATATCTTAGCGGACAATTGCGCTATGCAGTTGGTGAGAACACCAAAACAGTTTGATGTGATTGTTACAGACAACCTTTTTGGCGATATTTTATCTGATGTTGCAGCGATGTTAACAGGCTCACTTGGTATGTTACCGTCTGCTTCAATCGGAGCAGCTGATGAAAATGGTAAAACAAAAGCCATGTATGAACCAGTTCACGGCTCAGCACCAGATATTGCAGGAGATGGTAAAGCCAACCCAATTGCAATGATTGCAAGTTTTGCAATGGCACTTCGTTACACTTGTAATTTGCCAGCAGAAGCTGACATGGTGGATAAAGCTGTAGCAAATGTACTTGACCAAGGTCTGCGCACAGCAGACATCATGCAAGATGGCAAACAGCTGATCACTACCAGCGAAATGGGGACAGCCATTTTAAATGAATTGGAAGACCTAGTTGCATAAGTTGCTTTAGTCGCTTAATTGCGGAGCATTTCTTTCCAATAGGTTAGATAGTTAAAAGGGCTCTTTCGAAAATGAAGAAAGAGCCCTTTTCTTTTAAATGAGTTATAAGAAAAAGAAGTAACACCATTTCGGCGTTAGGACATGGCAGCAGCCCGGTTGCTTTGTAGACAACTGAAGCGCAACAAAAAAGTATAGCCGTGAGCAAGAAACAAAATAGCCATACGAAGAAGGAGTAACGCCATTTCGGCGTTAGGACATGGCAGCGACAGCTGCCCGGCACAAGTGCCGCACCTCGTAGGCCTGCCGCTTCAGCGGCAGAATAGCCGTGAGAGAAAAACATGAAAGTTTATTTCATTGGAGCAGGGCCAGGAGCTGCTGATCTAATCACCCTAAGAGCAAAAGCATTGATAGAGCAATGTCCTGTCATTC